>NZ_JBFAHB010000052.1:0-71009 GCF_040653975.1 Kribbella sp. NPDC050820 | reverse complement strand
TTGTAGGGCGCCTTGCCTTCGCTTCACGCCTTACGTGGCACCCCCCGTGGGGACCTCGGCCTGTTGTTCTGATGTCCGAGGTCCCCGTTTCGTGTCCGAGCTACCTCGCGACGTTGTCCACAGGTGACGGATGCGCGGCGGAGGGGTGGGGAGAACGCGGCATGTTGTCGGGTGTGAATCCGAAATTGAAGGTGATGGCCGAGCAGCGGCGGGGGTGGTTCAAGCGGAGCGACGTACTGGCGGCGGGGTACAGCGACGCGGAGCTGCGGAGGCGGCTGCGTCGGGGGCAGTGGGCGAGACTCAGTCGTGATGCCTTCGTCGAGCGGAGTGAGTGGCCGGTGGACGAGCCGCCGTGGGAGCGGGCGAGGAGGCTGCACCTGCTGGCTGTCCGGGCCGTGACGGATCGGCTCGAGAACGTCGTCGTCAGCCATCAATCGGCGGCTGTTGTGCATGGCCTGCCGACCTGGGGTCTTGACCTCCGTCGGGTCCACGTGACCCGATCGACAGGGCGCATTCGGTCCAGCGAAACGCTGTCGGTGCATCGGTCCCCGCTGGAGGCAGACGAGATCACAGAGGTCGGCGGTGTGCGCGTGACGACCGTCGACCGAGCGATCACGGAGGCGGCGTGCACCGCGTCGTACGAGGTCGGCGTTGTCCTCGCTGACGCAGCGCTCCGGGACGGGCTGACCTGCTCCGAGCGGCTCGTCCGGACCGCGGATCGCCATCAGCATTGGGCCGGGTCACCCGCAGCGCGTGCCGCGGCGCGATTCGCCGACGGGCTGAGCGAATCGGTCGGCGAGTCCCGGCTGCGCGTCCTGATGGACAACTGCCAACTGCCGGAGCCACGCCTCCAGGTGGAGATCCTCGCGGATGACCGCCAACTGATCGGCCGGGTGGATTTCCTCCTGCCCGGCGAGCTGGTCGTCGAGTTCGACGGCGCCCTGAAGTACGGCGAGACCGCCGAAGCCGTCATCGCCGAGAAGTGGCGGGAGGACCGCCTCCGCGAGCACGGGTACCAGGTCGCCCGCGTGATCTGGCCGGACCTGGATCGCCCCCGCGCCACCGCCGCGCGGCTGCTGCGCCGGCTGGCCTGACCCGTGGACAGCATGCCGGGACCTCGGACATCTGGTCAGATGTCCGAGGTCCCCATGCGGTGGACCAACCGGCTAGCGGAGGGTGCCGTTGGCAACTATGTCGAGGTTTCGTTGGAGGAGGGGGTTGATGCGGTCGCCTCGGGGTTTGGAGTTGGGGAGGTGAACGGCGTTGCCGTCTACGGGGCCGTTGACGGGGTAGACGGACAGCTCGGCGGGGAGGGGGGAGGTGCCGCAGAGCTGGTTCTTGCCGGGGAGTTCGCCGGTGAAGACGAAGGTGTCGCCGATGGCTTCGGCACAGGCGGAGGCGGACCCGACGTACTGGCCGTGCTGGCCCTCGTCGTCGATGGCGACGAAGCGGGTGGCCTTGGCGGTGTCCTTGTGGGTGCGCAGTGCGCCCTCGTACGCCGTCGCCGGGTCGAGCTCACCCTGGATCATCAGCATCCGCGGCGAGCCCTTCAGGTCGAGCTTGCGGTCCTGCGGCTCGTACGGCCAGAAGGCGCAGAACGGCACGCCGTTCATGTAGCCGAAGAAGTCGTACCTGGCGGCCATCCGGTCCGCCTCGCGCAGGTAGAACCGCGGGTCGGAGTTCCACCTGGTGTCGTTGCAGCGGACCGTCGTACCGACGGCGCCGAGGTTGACCACGGCGTCCCCGGACGACTTCGCCGCGGCCTCGCGGGCGTCGGCGAGGATCGAGTGCGTCGAGTCCACCTTCACGGCGGCCGCGGTCGCGGCGGGCGCCGGCGTCACGCCGTACCGGGCGCGCATCGCGGCGAGGGTCTCGAACGCCTGCAGCTCCGGTGAGATCCGGGCCCAGGCGCGATCGACGTGCCGGAGCTCGATGTCACCCGAGGCCGACGGGTCCTTCAGGTACTCGTCGTGGACCAGGATGTCGAGCGTCGCCCGGATGAACCGGACGTTGCCGTACTGGGTGCTGTAGATCGTGCCGTCCAGGTCGTCACCGCGCACCGTCGAGGTGCCGGCCTTGACCAGCTTGACCAGCCCGGCGCGGATCGCGTTGTAGTTGCCGCGAACCTGCTTGAAGGTGCTGCCCAGGCCGTCGATCTGGTCGGCGTGCCGGGCGATCCACGGGAACAGCTGGGTGTCGCGCCGGCGCTGGCCGGAGAACGGGTCGAAGTTGACGTTGTCCCACTGGGTGTGGGTCCAGTCCATGTTCGAGTCGATCACGAACCGGCCGACCTTCGACGGGTAGGTGTCGGCGTACCAGCCGCCGAGCCAGGTGCCGTAGCTGTAGCCGATCAGGTTCAGCTGCCGGGCCTTGAACAGCGCCCGCAGGAACTCCATGTCGTAGACCGTCTGCTGGCTGCTGACGAACTGGCCGAACTCGGTGGCCGAGCACGCCTCGGCGAACAGCTTCGCCTCGGCCACCTCGACCTGGTGGGTCTGCCGGGTGCGTTCCTTGAAGTCCGGCGTGGTCGGCAGCGCGTTCAGCTTCTCGGTCGTGGTCAGGCACTGCAGCGGGGTGCTCTGGCCGAACCCGCGCGGGTCGAAGCCGAGCAGGTCGAAGTCGCTGAACAGCCGGGTCTTCTCGATCGCCAGCGACGCCGACAGCGTCAGCCCGGCGCCACCCGGTCCGCCCGGGTTGGTGGTCATCAGGCCCTTCGACGTCCCGGTGGCCTTGCTGTAGGCGATCGCGACCTCGACGTCGGGGTGCGCGTCCGGGTTCGCCCAGTCCATCGGGACCTTGACCTTCGCGCAGTTCGTGGTCGGCGCCTGCGGGTACAGCTGCTTGACCTGGGCGTCGAACGCGCAGACCTGCCAGTTGACCGGCTGGTCGAGGTACCGCTGCGGGATGGACGGGACCGGCGGGTCCACCGGGCCTCTGGCCGCGGGCGCCGCCGCTGCCGAACTGATGGCCACCTGCGGTACGACGAGTGCCGCAGCCAGGGCCAGTGCGATCTTGGGAAGTCTGATCACGCTGCCAACTCCTGTGGGTCCGGGCGGGTTCAGGAACAGCAACGTAAGCCGGATCGGGCCGTCAGCAACACCCGTCGACCGAAGGTCAAGGGCAATCCCTAAAGTTCGTAGACAGTGAAGATCGTGCAGTACATCGGTGGTGACTCCAGTCCGGGGTAGTACAGCCGGCCGGCGTCGTCGGTGATCTTGAAGTACGCCGTCGACGCGCCGACCTGCGACGGCGCCTGCATCGTCATCGACACCGTCACGATCTCCCCCGGTACGGCGTCCGGCAGCCGAGCGCGATGTGGTGATCGCAGCCAGCCCGGCGTCCCGGCCGCGCCCTGCCGGGTCAGCCAGCGGTCGCGCCACGGCCGTTCACCGCTGTTCCGGACCTCCCACGTCTTCTCGAACTCCTCGTCCCGGCACACCCGCGTCCCGTCCGGCACCGTCTCCCCCACCAGCTCGGCCCGGTCGTCGGGGTGGTGGTCGATCGGAACGGATCCGCCGAGCAGCACCGGCTGCACGTGCCGGCGCATGTCCCGCAGCGACACGTCGCGACTGGCCCGTACGGCGGCGTCCAGCTCCATCAACTGGTTGACGAGCGCCTGGCCGGCGCCGAACGAGGCGTCGTACCACTCGATCAGCTCGCGGCTGGGCTTGGTGTGGCCGCGCTCGACCCGGGACAGGTGGCCCTTGTCCCAGCCGGACAGGGCGGCGGCGCGCGACAGCGGTACGCCGGCCGCTTCCCGGAGCTCACGCATCCGGCAGCCGATCACAACACGAGCCTGTGCTGGCCTCACGGCGCACTCCCGAATCGATCGTTGCCCACTGCGACAACACCGTAACCCTCTGATTCTCTGAAAGTCAGTGCCAGTTCGCCACCCACTGAGCGAAAAGGACAAACATCATGCGTACCGCCCTCTTGCGCAGCACCGCCCGCCTCACCGCCATCACCCTGCTCGGCGCCGGCGCCCTGGTCGGCGCGGGCACCCTGCCCGCACACGCCGCCACCGGCACCGTGGTCACCGATAGCGGGGTCGGCGTGACCATCCGATCCGGTAACGCCACCAGCTTCAGCGCGGTCGGGACCCAGCCGAACGGCCCGGTCGAGATCGACTGCCAGCTCTACGGCGAGCCGGTCACCGGCAAGTTCGGCCGCAGCCTGATCTGGGACCACGTCCCCGGCAAGGGCTTCATCTCGGACGCGTACGTCGACACCGGAAGCTCCGGCCTGGTCGCCCCGCTGTGCGCGAGCAACCCGCGGGCCGACAAGTCCATCGCGTGGTACGCGGCCCGCAACGGCTCGACGGCGTACCAGGGGTACTGCGAAATGGCAGCCGAGAACTCCTACGGCAAGACCGGGATCTACGCCTCCGCCAAGGCCAACTGGAACGACGCCGTCGCCCGCGGCGCCGCCCACCGCGGTGACCTGAACCCGCCGAAGGGCGCCCTGGTGTTCTGGGACCTCGCCGCACCGTACGGCCACGTCGGAGTGGCCCGCGGTGACGGCTACTTCTGGGCCACCAGCGTCGGCGGCAAGATCGGGCTGGCCAAGCTCCCGTACTTCAGCAACTACCTCGGCTGGGCCTGGCCGAACTTCTGAGCCACCCGATCTCGAGCACCTGGACGCGCGTTCCGCCCCTCACGCGTCCAGGTGCTCGATTCTGTCCAGCCAGTCCGCCACCAGCGCGTGGTAGACGGCCTTGCTCTGCACAGGCAGCCCATGGCCTTCCTGGTCGAGCACGACATAGGTGGCACGGGGGTAGTCGTCGAGGATCGACCAGGCGTCGGCGTAGCCGGTCATGGTGTCCTGGCGACCGGTCACGATCAGCGTCGGCCCGTCGAAGCGCGTGGCCGGGTCCTCGCTGAGCGCGTAGGTGCGGATGTCGGACTGGATGCGGTCCAGGAAGTCGAAATCCGCGGCCGCGTCGGCGACGTCGTAGTACTTGCGCTCCTTGTCGAGCACGGCGGGCGTCCTGGCAACGTCCTCGGCCGGCAGCGTCCGTTGCGTGCGGTCGGCGATGATGCCGGGCACGCGGAGGAGCAGGCCGAGGACGCGGGACGGGTCGCGCTTGACGATTGCGCGGGACTGCAGGCCGCCGGCCGACGTACCGGCGAGGGCGAAACGCGCGCCGCCGGCGAGCTCGTCGATCAGGCCGAGCATCGCCCCGACCATGCCGTCCTGGTCCGTGATCGACGGATCGGCCGGAGACTTGCCGGTCCCCGGTGGATCGACGTAGATCCGCCGCCACCCCTCCCGGCCGGCGAACACCGGCTCATGGAAGTCGCGACCCTCACCGGCGTCGCCGCCCCAGCCGGGCAGGAAGAAGATCGGCCGGCCGTCACCGAAGCTCTCGTAGTGCACCCGGCGACTATAACCACGGCGGTTCGCTTCAACGAGCCCTTCTCTTCCGGGCAGAATCCACCGGGCGCTCGCCCGAACCGCGTGGGATCAGCGCGCACGGCAGCACGATCCGCTGCGGCGGCCGGTTGTCGGAACCGGAAGCCCGGTCCAGCAGCAGTTGAGCCGCGTTCCGCCCGAGCTCGTGGATGTCGGAGGCAACGACCGTCACCGGGGTCGGCAGCATGTCGGCGAGCCGGAAGTCGTCGAACCCGACCACGGCCGGCTCCTGGCCGACCTCCTGCAGCGCCCGCAGCACACCCTCGGTGAGGAAGTTGGTCGAGGCGAACAACGCGGTCGGCGGATCCGGCCGCAGCATCAGCTCGAGGGTCGCCTTCTCGGCGGCCGCGGCGTTGCCCTCCGGCAACTGGACGACAAGCGACTCGTCGACCTCGATCCCCGCGGACCGATGCGCCCGCCGGTACCCGCGCAGCCGCCGCCCGGTCGTGTAGTACGACGGGGCCAGCAGCATCGCGATCCGTTCATGCCCCTGCTCCAGCAGGTGCTCGGTCGCGAGCCGGCCACCACCCTCGTTGTCGACCATCACGATGTCTGCCTCGATCCCGTGCGCCGGCCGGTCGACGAACACCACCGGTACGCCGGCGCCGGCCAGGAACGAGTGGTCACCCTGGTCCGGCACGATCATCAACCCGGCGACCTGGCGGCTGACCAACTCCTGGATCGCCCGCTTCTCGCCCTCCGGGTCCTCGTCCACACTGCCCAGTACGACGGCGAACCCGGACTGCCCGGCGACCTCGAGGGACGCCTTCGCGATGGTCGCGTAGAACGGGTTGGTCAGGTCGCCGAGCACCAGCGCCAGACTCGACGACTTCTTGCCCGGCCGCAGCGCGCGGGCCACCTCGTTGCGCTGGAAGCCGAGCTCGGCGATCGCGGCCCGGACCCGCTGCGCGGTCTCCTCCCGGACACCGTGGCCGCCGTTCACCACCCGCGACACGGTGCCCAGCCCGACCCCGGCCCGGCGGGCCACGTCGATCATCGTCGGGCGGCTCGCCTCAGGTTGCGTTGGAAACGTTTCGGACACGGGGTTGACTTCCTTTTCACGACACGGCATCGTCACCCCACAGTAAAACCTTGGAAACGTTACCGTCCAGGAGGCCGGGTGAGTCTTTCGTCTCGCGGCGGATCGAGCCGGGTACGCCGTGCCCGTGGCGGACCGCAGCCGACGCGCCGGGCCCGTGCCGGCGGCATGAGTCGCAACGCTGGCTCCGACACGAAGGCGGCGTACCTGTTCATCGCCCCGGCGATCATCGGGTTCACCGTGTTCGTGGTGTATCCGCTGATCCGCTCCTTCTACCTCTCGCTGACCCGGTACAACGGCCTGAGCGATCCGGTCTTCGTTGGCCTGGGCAACTTTCGCCGGCTGTTCACGGTGGACCCGGCGTTCTGGCCGTCGTTGCGTGCGACGGCGTACCTGGTGGTGCTCTACGTGCCGTTGTCGCTGATCATCGGGCTGGCGCTGGCGATGTTCTGCAACCAGCGGTTCGCCGGGGTGCGGATCGTCCGCACGCTCGCCTACCTGCCCGTCGTCCTCCCGGTGGTCGCGACCATCACGCTGTGGAAGTTCATCCTCAACCCGCAGGTCGGCCTGCTGAACACGGTGCTGGACCGGCTCGGCCTGCCGACCAGCCAGTGGCTGCAGAGCTCGACGATGGCGATGCCGTCGATCGTGCTGGTGATGCTGTGGGGTGTCGGCGGGACGATGATCATCTTCCTCGCCGCGCTGCAGGCGGTGCCGACCGAGCTCTACGAGGCGGCCCGGGTGGACGGCGCCGGCTCGTGGCCGGTGTTCTTCCGCATCACGCTGCCGATGATCAGCCCGATCATGCTGCTCCAGGTGATCCTGCAGACCACGGCCGCCCTGCAGACGTTCAACCAGCCGAAGATCCTCACCGGCGGCGGACCCGGCTTCAGCACCAACGTGCTGATGCTGGCGATCTACAACAACGGCTTCTCCAACCTCGGCCGGGTCCCGCAACTCGGGTACGCGTCGGCGCAGGTGTGGGTGCTGTTCGTGCTGATCATCGCCGTCATCGCCCTGACCGCGAAGTTCTCCTCGCTCTGGACCTACAGTGACAACACTCCCGACTGACGTCGCCGCCCCGGTCGCCCCGACGACGGAGCAGCCCTCGTCGCCGCGACCGAAGAAGAAGCCCCGTGTGGCCGGTACGACGGCCTGGTACGTGACCGCGTTGTTCATCTGCTCGGTGATGGTCGTCCCGCTGCTGTGGATGATCACCATCGGCCTGAAGAGCAAGACGGCGGTGTTCGACGTGCCGCCGAAGCTGCTGCCGACCGAATGGAACTGGAGCAACTTCGTCAACGGCCCGGAGGCGATCCACTTCCCGCGGCTGCTGCTGAACTCCACGATCATCACCGCGCTCAGCGTGCTCGGCGGGGTGCTGACCTCGATGATGGCCGGGTACGCGCTGGCCCGGTTGCGGTTCCCGGGCCGGAAGGTGTGGTTCTACCTGTTCGTCGGCAGCATGCTGCTACCCGGCGTGGTCGGCCTGATCCCGTTGTTCCAGCTCTACAAGAGCATCGGGTGGTACGACACCTGGCTGCCGCTGATCGTGCCGGCCTTCTTCGGCGGCAACCCGCTGTTCATCTTCCTGGCCCGGCAGTACTTCCTGGCCATCCCGTACTCCATCGACGAGGCCGCCAAGATCGACGGCGCCGGGCACTTCCGGATCTTCACCAGCGTGATGCTGCCGTTGACCAGGCCGGCCTGGATCACGATGGCGATCCTGGCGTTCCAGGCGTCCTGGAACGACTTCCTCAACCCGCTGGTTTACCTGTACTCCGCCGAGAAGTGGCCGCTGTCGGTCGGGATGGCGTCGTTCATCTCGTCCTTCGCCGGGCAGACCCCGGACTGGAGCTACTACATGGCCACCAACCTGCTGTACATGCTGCCGCCGCTGATCATCTTCTTCGCCGCGCAGCGCTACTTCATCCAGGGTCTCGGCGCTCTCGGCAGCACGAACCAGAAATAGAGGGGAACATCGGCGTGAAACGCATCCACCTTGGTACAACGTTGGCATTGGCCGGGTTGCTGACGGCAACGGCGTGCAGCGGCGGCTCGGACTCCGGCGGTACGGCGGACGGCCCGGTCACCGTGACCGTGATGACGTGGGAGTCCGTCCAGACCAACGCCGCGATCAAGAAGGCGCTGGCGGAGTTCAAGGACGACAACATCAAGGTCGAGCTGCTCGAGACCCCGAGCGGCAACTACGGCGACAAGCTGGCTTCGCTGACCCAGGCCAAGAAGCTGCCGGACCTGTTCTGGTGCGGCAACGACACCGAGCAGCAGTACACGACGCAGGGCCTGCTGGTCGACTGGACCGAGAAGATCGAGAACGGCGACGGGGACTTCAAGGCGGACAAGTTCGTCCCGTCCGCGATGGAGAACTGGAAGACCGCCGACGGCCAGATGGGCGGCCTGCCGTCGCTGATGAACGTGTCGGGCATCTGGTACAACGCGGACGCGTTCAAGGCCGCGGGCCTGGCGGAGCCGAAGGCCGGCTGGACCTGGGACGAGATGTACGCCGCCGCCGCGAAGCTGACCGGCAAGAACGGCGCGAAGTACGGTCTGGTGGCGGACCCGCTGACCGCGCTGGACGGGCCGTTCACGATGAGCACGTACTCCGTCTCGGCCGGCGGCGCGCCGTTCACCGACAACGTGAACCACCCGACAAAGGCCGAGGCGGACGCCAAGTACAGCGAGGGCGTGCAGAAGCTGGTCGACGCGATCAAGGCCGGCACCGTCGCGCCGCCCGGGTACGACGTCTCCAACGTGCAGGGACTGTTCGCGGCCGGGAAGGTGCCGATGATGTTCGGCGGGCAGTGGCTGGCCGCCGGGTTCCAGACCGACAAGCCGAAGGTGAAGTACGGGTTCGCGCCGCTGCCGCAGGTCGACACCCCGGCGACCGTGTACGACGCGGTCGGTGTCTGCACGCCGTCGTACACGAAGAACCAGGACGCGACGTTCAAGGTGCTGCAGTACATCAACACCGATGTGTGGAACGCCGTACTGCCCGCCTCGCCGGTGGCGCCGCCGGCGTACACCCCGGCACAGACGAGCTACTTCGACGCGCTGACCAAGGCCCAGCAGCCGACCGTCGTCGAGACCGTGAAGGCCGGGCTGGGTGCGGAGAAGACGGTCGGCGTCCGCTACACCACCCAGTGGGCACAGCAGGTAGCCGACCTCACCACGGCCAACTACCTGCCGATCCTCAACGGCAAGAAGCCCGTCTCCGACCTCCAGGGCTACGTGGAAAAGATCAACGACCTGATCAAACAAGGCGGCTGACGTCGGGCGGCTGAGTCACACGGCTTGCCAGAGGGAGAGGGCGAAGCGGGCTTCGGAGTCGGTCCACCAGGCCGCCTCGGTGAAGCCCGCTTTGTCCAGCTCGGCGTGGACGGTGTGCGGGTGGAACTTGGCGGAGATCTCGGTGCTGAGCTCCTCGCCCGCGGCGAAGTCGACCTCGAGGTGGATCTCCGGGATCAGCACCTGCATCGCCCGCTCGGCGCGCAGGTGCATCTCGATCCACTCGTTCTCGGCGTCCCAGAGCGCGACGTGGCTGAAGGCGTCCACGTCGAAGTCCGCGCCGAGCTGGCGGTTGATCACCCGCAGCACGTTCTTGTTGAACTCCGCGGTGACGCCGGCGCTGTCGTCGTACGCGGCGACCAAGGTCTTCGGATCCTTGACCAGATCGGTGCCGAGCAGCAGCCACTCCCCTGGCTCGAGGACGTCGCGGACCGAGGCGTAGAAGATCTCGCGCTCGGCCGGTAGCAGGTTGCCGATGGTGCCGCCGAGGAACGCGACCACCCGCGGCGCGTCACCGGGCAGCTTGTCGAGGTGCGCGGTGAAGTCGCCGACCACCCCGTGGACGTCGAGGGTCGGGTAGTCGACGTTGATCGCGTCGGCGGCGTCGCGCAGCGCCGACTCCGACACGTCCAGCGGCACGAACGTCGTCAGCGTGCCGTGGTCGCGCAGTCCGTCGAGCAGCAGCCGCGTCTTCTCCGACGACCCCGAGCCGAGCTCGACCAGGGTGTGCGCCTTGGTGATCGCGGCGATCTCCCCCGCGCGGGCCTGCAGGATCTCGCGCTCGGCCCGGGTCGGGTAGTACTCCGGCAGGCGGGTGATCTGCTCGAACAGCTCGCTGCCGCGGGCGTCGTAGAACCACTTCGGCGGCAACCACTTCGGTTCTGCGGTCAGCCCGGCCCGGACGTCCTCGCGGAGGGAGCGGGCGGCGTAGTCCGGGGTCAGGTGTACGTCGATCTGGGTCACAACTGTCCTTCCATCGGCGTGATGCGCAGCGTGGTGGCGGTGGCCGCGAGCAGTGAGTGGTCGGGTACTTCGGTCCAGCCGTCGGCGCCGAACGGCTCCGAGCTGACGGTGATCGAGTCGGAGGTCTGCCGCACCCACAACGAGTGCGTCCAAGTGGTCGCGATCAGTTGTTCGCCATCGGTGGCCAGCACATTCAGCCGCGACCCCGGCGCGAGCGAGTCGACCTCCTCCACGACCTCGGCAACCACGTCCGCGGGCTGCCGGCCCTCGTTCAACTGATGTCTGATCAGAGCCCACAGGAACGCCGAGTCCACGGGTGCTTCGAGCTGGAGGAGGTCGGCGACCGGGAGTCGTTCCGCGAGCTTCAGCGTGGAGTCCGGCCAGCCCGGGATCCGGCCGTTGTGGCTGAACAGCCAGTTGCCCGCTTTGAACGGTGCGACCGCCGCCTCGCCGTACGGCATGCCGACGGTGCCGTTGCGCACCGCGGCGAGCACGGCGCCCGACCGGATGGACCCGGCCAGCTCGACCAGGTTCTGGTCGGTCCAGATCGGCGCGTTCCGCCGATATCTGATCGGGGTGTCGTCGGTGTACCAGCCCAGGCCGAAGCCGTCGGCGTTGACTGTTCCGCCGCCTCGCATGTCGTCGGGGGCCCAGCTCTGTTCGTAGAGGGAGTGCGTGGGCTCAAGGACGAGGGACGCGAGAGTGACCGGTGGGCCTAAGTAGGCCAGGTGGCGGCACACTAGGCGAGCTCCTCGGGGCGCGGGTCGCGGGCGCAGCGGAAGCCGGCGAAGATCTGCCGGCGGATCGGGTAGTCCCAGTTCCGGAAGGTCCCGCGCGCCACCACCTCGTCGGTCCCGAAGCTGCCGCCGCGCAGCACCTTGTAGTCGGTCCCGAAGAACACCAGCGAGTACTCGTCGTACGGGAACGCCCGGAAGCCGGGGTACGGCCGGAAGTCGCTCGAGGTCCACTCCCAGACGTCGCCGATCAACTGCTCGACGCCCAGCGGTGAAGCGCCCGCCGGATACGCCCCGACCGGAGCCGGACCGAGGTGCCGCTGGCCGAGGTTCGCGTGCTGCGGCCCCGGGTTCTCGTCGCCCCACGGGAACCGCCGCGTCCGCCCGGTGGCCGGATCGAACCGCGCTGCGAACTCCCACTCCTCCTCGGTGGGCAGCCGCTTCCCGGCCCACTTCGCGTACGCCTCGGCCTCGTAGAAGCAGACGTGCATCACCGGCTCGTCCAGCGGCAACCGCTCCCGGTGCCCGAACCGCACCCGCCACCACTCGCCGTCCGCGAGCTCCCAGAACCGCGGCCCGACCAGCGACGCCTTCTGCACGTGCGCCCACCCGTCCGCGGACCACCACTGCGGATCGTCGTACCCGCCGCCGAGCACGAAGCGCAGGTAGTCGCCGTTCGTCACCGGCGCGGTGTCGATCACGTACGGCGCGACGTGTACGGCGTGCGCGGGTCGCTCGTTGTCCAGCGCCCACGGCTCGACCGACGTACCCATCTCGAAGACACCGCCCGGCACGAGCACCTCGGGCGCGGTTAGTCGGCGTCCGGCCGGAGACGGCGGCGCGTCGAGCACCGGCACGCCGGCGCGCAGCTGGTGCGTCGCCAGCATGGTCTCGTCGTGCTGCTGCTCGTGCTGCGCGATCATGCCGAACGCGAAGGCGTTGTCCACCAGCTCGCGGCCGCCGTCGAACTTCACGTGGTCGAGGACGTCGAGCACCTTGTCCCGCACCTCGCCGACGTACGAACGAGTCTCGGCCGGGCCGAGCAGCGGCAGCGTGGGCCGGTCGGCGCGGGCATGCATGAACGCGTCGTACAGCTCGTCGATGTCCTGCCGGAGCGGTTCACGGCCGCCGACGTCGCGGACCAGCCAGAGCTCCTCCTGGTTGCCGACGTGGGCGTAGTCCCAGATCAACGGAGACATCAGCTTCGAGTGCTGCTTGACCAGGTCGTCGGTGTCGACCGCGTCGGCCAGCTGGACGGTCCGCGCCCGCGACCGCTCGAGCTGCTCGGCGACATACGCCCGTAGCCCCTCGGCAGAGAGTTCAGAGAGTTGGTGGGTCATGAGGCTCGCCTTCCGTGGGTGTCGTCGACGATGCGATGGAGTCGGGTCGCGACCTGATCGCTGAGTTCGGGGGTGACGCCGGTCTGGTCCAGCACGCTTGTGCCCAGCTCGACCACTGCGCGGGCGGCGTCGAGGACGGCCTTGTCCTCGAGCCCTTCGCGCGCGGCCGGGAACCAGCGCCCGGCCGCCGGCTCGGCGGCGGCGAGCACCTGGTCGATGGGCACCGCGCCGGACATCAGAGCGGTGAGCAGGACGGTCGGGGCGATCCACCCGTCGCCGGTCTGCGCGTCGAGGTAGCGCACCTCGAGATACCCGCGCGGCCGCACCGGCGGGAACAGGGTGGACAGGTGGTACTCGAGGTCGTCGTACGTCGGTCTGTCGCCGGGCAGCTCGCCGTCCGCCCAGGCGCCGAACGTCAGCCCGGTCGGTGCGTCCCAGGAGTCGCCACGGCGGAAGCACAGCACCGGCGCCTCCATCGCCGTCCGCGCCCAGGCGGCAGCGGGGTCGCTGTCGAGCGGCGGCGGCTCGGTGAACGGCGCGCAGGTCCCGAAGGTCGCCTCGGTGCGGGCGGACGCCCAGCCGGTGTCGGCGCCGGCCCGGCGCGGCGAGTTGGCGAACAGCGCGACCAGGGCGGGGCCGAGGTCGTGCAGGGCTCGCCAGCGCAGAGCGGTCTGATCCGGTTCGCCGGCGTCGAGGCAGATCTGCAGGCCGGCCGTGCTGCACATCATCCGTGGACCGTGCGGGCCGAGCCGCTGGAAAGCGGCCTCCATCGCGGCGTACCGCGGGACGGTCAGGATGCGGCGGGGGGCGCGGAAGGCGTCCAGGCCGTGATCGCCCGGGACGAGCCCCGCGTCGAGAAGGAGGGAGGTCAGTTCGGCCGTGTCGGCGGCGGTGTCGTCGATCAACCGGGGGATCGACTCCACGGCGGGACCGGAGAGCTCCACCTGGCCACCCGGTTCCACCGTGACCAGAGCACCCCGGCCGAGAGGCAGCTGCGGGCTGCCGCGGACCAGGGTGGCGGGCGCATGATCGCCCAGGGCCTTGCTGAGTCGATCGGCGTCGAGGGGCCGCCGCGGATCCTCCGCGTGATGCACGGTCCACTCCAGCTCGACACCGTGCAGCAGCGGAGGACCATGCTTGAAACAGACCATCGCGACGAACCCCTCCGCATCGGCCCGAGAGCCGATCGGAGTCGTCGCCGGGGCACCACCGGGCGAGGCCACGTCGTCGAACCTAGCCCCGGACCACCGGCCGGACAACCGACGGCAGGTTACCCGTCAGTGACGCCGGACACGCTGAAAAAGTCATGCCGGCCATCGTGCCCGGCCCCACCGACATTTTCCTTCCCCACCACCCCACCGCCCCGGTCAGGCAGTTTTGAAGTCACCGAAAACGAGGGCAGGTCGTGCAGGCTTTGATGTTGGGCAGCGCGTAGTAGTAGCAACACGAGATGCGCAGTTTATCCTCGAGCGACACGTCGAAAGCCGCGGCCGCCCGATCCGCGTACGGCGCCTCCTCCGGCATCCGGATCGCCTGCCGGAGCTCGTCCTTCACCGCCCCGAACCGCTGCAGCGAGCCGAGCTTCACCTCGGGCCGGTAGGACTCCAGGAACGCAGTCGTGTGCTTGCTGAGCTGTGCGGCCGCCTCGTCGACGGTGACGACCTGATCCGTGAGCAGCGCGACCTCGAACGGGTAGTGCGCCGTCGGATGCCGCCGGAAGGCCAGCGACCCCGGCGATACGTCCGGTGACATGCCGGTCACCGCGGTAGCGACTCCGGCGATGATCGACGGCACCTGGACGTACCACATCAGCGTGATCATGGCCGCGATCCGCACCGGCGGCTCGATGGCGTACTCGCGGGCGTAGTCCTCCCGCACCGTCTTCCGCCACCCGTATGTCGGGTCGCCACCGGCCTGCTGCTCCGCGACCACGTCCGCGCACGACACCCACTCCGGCCCCGGCACGGCGTCCGCGACGCGCACAGAGACCCACGCCACCGCGTCGTCCACGATGGCGGCCAGGCGATCGACGGAGTACGTCACCCGGCCAGCCTACGGTCGGGTACGACGACCGGCGCGCCCCCGACCTCCACCACGGTGGCCTGCAGCCCGAACACATCGTCCAGCAGTTCCTCGGTCAGTACGTCGACCGGCCGCCCCTCAGCCGCGATCCGGCCGTCCCCCATCACCACCAGGTGGTCGGCGTACTGGGCCGCCAGAGTCAGGTCATGCAGTACGGCGACCACAGTCCGTCCGGACGCAGCAGCCGCGTGCACGACGTTCATGACGTCGACAGCGTGGGCCAAGTCCAGGTACGTCGTGGGCTCGTCGAGCAGGAGGTGTTGCGTGCCCTGCGCCAGCACCATCGCGATCCACACCCGCTGCCGCTGCCCACCGGACAGCTGGTCCACCGACCGCTCGCGCAGCTCGGTCAGCTCGACCGCTGCCAGCGCCTCGTCGATCGCTGCGTCGTCCTCGGCGGTCAGCCGGCCGAACAGCCCCCGGTGTGGATGTCGACCACGCGACACCAGCTCCGCTGCGGTGATCCCTTCCGGCGTGACCGGCCCCTGCGGCAGCACACCGAGCTGCCGAGCCAAGTCGCGAGCAGGCAGCTTGTGGATGTCCCTCCCGTCCAGCAGCACCTGACCGCTCTGCGGAGTCAGCAGCCGGCTCATCCCACGCAGCAGTGTCGACTTGCCGGATCCGTTAGGCCCGACGACAGCAGTCAGCCGCCCAGCCGGCACCTCCAGCGTCAACCCGGTCACCACCGGCGCATCAGCGCCGTACGCGAGGGTGATGTTCTCTACGTGCATTAGCGTCCCCTCTGCTGGCGACCGATGAGATGTAGCAAGTACGGCGCGCCCGCCGCGGCCGTGACCACGCCGACAGGCAGCTCGTACGGCCCGACCTGCAGCCACTGCAACCCGTTCCGGGCCAGCAGATCCGCCAGTACGACGAACAGCGCGCCGAGCATCGCAGTCGTCAGCAACGGCGGCCGCTCCATCAGGGTCAGCCGCTGCGCGATCTGCGGCGCGACCAGCGCGACGAACGCGATCGGCCCAGCACCTGCGGTCGCCATAGCGGCCAGCACGGTCGCGATGACCAGCAACGCGAGCCGGATGCGGGCCACGCGCACGCCTAGCGACGACGCGACATCGTCACCGAGCACCAGCGCGGACAGGTCCCGGTTGAACATCATTGCTACTGGCAAGAGCAGCAACACGGCCAGCCCGACCGGTACGGCGTCGCTCCACGCGCGGGCGTTGAGCGAACCGGCCAGCCACGCCGCAGCGCGACCCGCGTCGTTGACGTCACCGATCACCAGCAACCACGCGACCAGCGAGTTGGCCGCGGCTGCGACCCCGACGCCAATCAGCACCACCCGTCCCGCGTCGACCACGCCACGCTGGACCGACAACGCACCGACGATCAGCGTAGCGAGCAGTCCGCCCAGTACGGCGGCCAACGGGATGCCGACCTTTGCTGCGACGCCGGAGATGTTCCCGCCACCGGTGCCGGCGAGGACGATCACGGCGACCGCGCCGGCGGACGCACCTGAGTTGACGCCGACGATGTCCGGGCTGGCGAGTGCGTTGCGCGACAGGGTCTGCAGCAGCGCACCTGACACGGCGAACGCGATGCCGACGAGCAGACCAGTCGCTACCCGAGGCAGGCGGAGTTCCAGGACGACCAGTCTGGTACCGCGGCGGCCGCCGCCCAGCAGCACCTCGACCACATCCGCGACCGGGAGCTTCGTCGTACCGACACTCAAGGACACCAAGGCCACCACGACGGCCAGGGCCGCGAAGAGAACGCTCAGGAAGACAGTCCGCGACTTCACAAGGCCACCGCACGACGTCTGACGACAAGGACGAACAAGGGCGCTCCGACGATGCCTAGCACCACACCGGCCTGCACCTCACCGGCACCACCGACCAAGCGACCGACCATGTCCGCCATGACCAGCGACATTGCACCGATCAGGCCCGCTGCCGGGATCAGCCAACTGTTGCGGGCGCCGAACATCCGCCGCGCGACGTGCCCCGCCAGCAGTCCGAGAAATCCGATCGGACCGCACGCTGCGACTCCCGCCGCGGTCAGCAAGCCGATCGCCGCGAGCCCGACCAGCCGGGCGCGACGGATCGACAACCCGAGCCCCGCGGCCACGTCGTCACCGAGCGCCAGCAGGTCCAGGTCGCGGGCGTTGACTGCGGCAAGGAGTAGACCGACCACAGCGAACGGCAGCACCTGACCAGCGACGTCCAGCCCGCGACCGGCCACCGAACCGACCGCCCAGAAGCGATAGCTGTCCAGCGTGTTCGCGTCGAGCAGCACGATCGCGGACGTCGCCGCACCGAGCATCGCGGCCACCGCGGCGCCTGTCAGCGCCAGCCCGACCGGCGACGCACCACTCCCCCGCGATGCGAGCCGCTGCACCCCGAAGGTCGCGAGCAGCGCACCCGCGAGCGCGACCCAGACCGTCGACGCCACCGACTCGACCAGACCGAGCTGCAGCCCGAGTACGACGGCGAATGCAGCGCCCGAGCTCACTCCGAAGATCCCCGGCTCGGCCAGCGCGTTCCGCGTGTGGCCCTGCATCAACGCACCGGCGATGCCGAGGCAGGCCCCGATCAGCACGGCGACCACAGTGCGTGGGAAGCGCAGGTTGCGGACGATCACGTCGGCGTCGGTGCCGGTGTTCGAGATCAGCGCGTGCCAGAGCGCGCCCGGACCCAGCCAGCGGGAGCCGAACGCAAGGCTGGCCGCGAACGCCAGCACCAGGATCGCGACCAGGAGCAGCAGCGCGCCGGTACGCCGTACCGGAAGTGCGACAGGGACAGCGGAGCGCATATGGTTAGGGTTGCCTTACTTCACTGAGGTGGTGAGCCACCTTAACCTGCGTCCTTGTCCCCCTGGAGAACACCCGTGCGTCTGACCCGCCTGACCGCCCTGTTCGCTGTCGCCGCCCTCGCCCTGACCGGGTGCGGCGGCTCGTCCGACGAGGAGCCATCGGCCGCCGCCGGCTCGGATGCTGGCTTCCCGCGCACCGTCGAGCACGCGATGGGCACGACCGAGATCCCGGCCAAGCCGAAGCGCGTCGTCGCCCTGGACGCGAGCTTCGTCGACGCCACGCTGATCCTGGACACCCCGGTGGTCGGCTACACCGACTACCGCAGCATCAACGGGAAGCTGCCGGACTACCTCGGCGAGGACCGGACGGCGTACGGGTCGGAGGCGCAGGCCGTCGGCACGCTGGCCGAGCCGAACCTGGAGAAGATCGCCGCCCTCGACCCGGACCTGATCATCACCGCGAAGGTCCGGCACGAGAAGCTCTACGACCAGCTGTCCGCGATCGCGCCGACGGTGATGTCGGAGACCACCGGGCCGACCTGGAAGGACAACATCCGGCTGGAGGCGAAGGCGCTCGGCCAGGAGGAGCTCGCTGAGCAGGAGCTCTCGGCGTACGAGAAGGCGGCCAAGACCGTCGGCGACGCGATCAACGCCAAGGCGGGCGACCCGACCATCTCGATCGTCCGGTTCGTCGACGGCCCAACCCGGCTGTACCAGAAGAAGAGCTTCTCCGGCATCGTGCTGAAGGACGCCGGCCTGGCCCGGCCGAAGTCGCAGGACGTCGAGGACTTCGCGCTGGAGATCAGCCCCGAGCGGATCAAGGACGCCGACGGCGACGCGATCTTCGTCACCGAGTACGCCGACGAGAAGGGCCTGAGCGCCAAGACCGCCGCCCAGTTCAGGGCCAACCCGCTCTGGACCCCGCTGGCCGCCAAGGTCCACGAGGTCCCCGACCTCACCTGGATGACCGCCGTCGGCCTCCAAGGCGCCTGGGTCATCCTCACCGACCTGGCCAAGACCTTCGACGTCCCGGCCCCGGCCAAGGCGTGACTGTGTGATGGCCCGCCCGGGCGGGCCATCACCTCAGATGACCTTGAACTGCACGGCCTTCGTCCCCTTTGCTCCGGCGTCGGTGAGACCGGAGACCGACAGCTGATAGGTCCCGGCGACCTCGAGGTACCCGGGCTGGAAGTAGAACGTGGTCCCGCCGCAGGTCTCGGTGCGGGTGGACTTGATCACCGTCGACCCGCGCTTCAGCTCCCAGGTCAGGTAGCACCCCCTGGTCAGGTACTTGCCGGTCTCGTCGTAGACCACCGCCGCAGCGTGCGGAAACGATCCGGCCCGGTACTCGTCCGGCCCGATTTTCCCGTTGCGCCCCAGCTCCACGGTGATCGCCAAGCTACCCGGCGGCGGCGTCTCCACCGTCGGCGTGGTGCTGGGGCTGTCCGGACCCGTGGTCGGGCTCTCCGTGACCGTCTGGGTGACCGTGCTGGTGGCAGTGACGGTTTCGGTCGCGAAGATGGTGGTCGGTGCCGGCGCCGGGTTGATGCTGGAGGGCAGCGCGCCGGTCTGGCCGAGGAAGATGGCCAATGCCGCGCTGACGATGGCGCCGAGCGCGGTGATCATCGCGATGAAGGCAGGATGCCGGTGCCAGCCCTCCTTCTGCTGGTCCGGTTTTCCGGCAGGCGTGCCTGTCTTGGTCTGGCTCACTGTGGTTCCCCCCACGTGATACGTCGTACTCGATGGCCCCCCGGCCACCGGTGTGATGCTCAACCATGGACCAAAACCGTGACTGCGTCCACAGCGGAGAGTGACCGGCGTGCGCGCTCGATAAGGTCGGGCGTATGACGGCGCTGGAGCGGTGGCATGTGGGTGCGTGGACGACGCGTGGCACCCGGCCCGGCGAGCCGGGGCGGACCCGAACGCTGGACGAGCTCCACTTCGATGTCGTCGGGCTGGCGCGCATCCTCGGGCGGCGGTTGGCGGGGCGGGACGAGTTGCAGGTTCGGCTGTGGCAGAACGAGCTTCGGCCTACTCATACGCGGCTGTGTGGTGTGCAGACGCTGGCCGATCCGGACAACGCGCGGCTGCTGCAGGAGACTGCCGAGGCGGCGCTCGCCTGGTTGGTTGAGCGAGCGCCTGCCGGGTACGAGTTCGTGCTGACGGACGCAGTAGAGCTGCGGCCGCTGCTGGACCTGGACGCTGATGTTGTCGCGGTCGACGCCGTCATTCAGCTGGCCGCGACGGACCTGCCGGCCGCACGTCTGGCCGCGTCCCACGTACGGCGCTCGTCGACGGGCGTCTGGTACGCCGGTGACGCGGTCTGCAACTGGTCCGGTCCGCACGACACCGCCGACGCCGCGGTGGCCGCCGTACAAGCGGCTCGCTCGGACCTCGTCGAACAACTACGGGCAGCCGGTCGCGACGACCTGGCCGACACAGCTGACCGCTGGCCGCCTGTCCCTAGGTGAACGTGGCCACGAAGTAGCCGACGCCGTACGGCGCCGCGTGGTAGGCGAGATTGCCGGTCAGCCCAGACTCCAGGACACCAGCGAGCACCTGCCAAGGCGCACGCCCGGCCGCCTGGAGCTCGGCGGCAAGGTCGGGATCGAGAGCAGCCAGTACGACGGAGTCGGCGGCACCCAACGCGGTCGCGACCGTGGTGTCGAAGATCTCCGCCCGTGGATGCAGGTGGACCGGAGAGTGCTCACTGCGCCGAGCCGAGCCGTCACCCATCACCAGCAACCCGATCCGATCGTTGCCTGCCGCAATCTCCCGGCCGAGCTGCACGCACTGCGCAGGCGAGGTGGCGCTGGAAACGGCGAGGTAGGAGCGTGGCAGCCCGGCGGCCTTGGTCTGTTCGACCAGCCAGGCACCCATGGCCAAGGACAGCGGTAGCACCGCGTCACCGGCCCCGACCCGCACGCCAGGCGCACCGTAGGCGCCGAAGGACCCACCGGCGGAGCCATCGTAGGAAACGGGCCCGACCGATGTCGTACCGGCCGGAGCCGAGCCGAGAACCAGCAGCCGATCCGCTGCGGCCAGTTGCTCGATCGCTGTCAGACAGGCAGCGCGCAGGTCGTCCAGCTCTCCTGCCGCACCGGATGCGACCTCTGGGACGAGCAAGGGCGGGTGCGGGCAGACCGCAGCACTCACTACTGACACGCTCACCCCTCCCGGAGGTAGCGGAGGAACACATACCCGTCGTCCGCCGTCAGCACGGTCTCCAACTTCATCCGCCGGGTCAGTGTCGTCTCCGGGCCGGCTGTGATCCGCCCGGCGCCCGGACCCGCCAGCAGCGGCGCCAGCGACAGGCACAGCTCGTCGACCAGGTCCACCTCGGTCAGCGACCCCAGCAGGTGCGGACCGCCCTCGCACAGGATCTGCGGCATCCCCCGCTCCCCCAACTCCTTGACGACCGCGGTCAGATCGACCTCGGCCGCTCCCAGTACCAGGACGTCGGCCACCTCGCCCAGCGCCTCGCGGCGTTCCGGCGGGGACGCGGAGTGCGTGACCACGATCGGCCGCACCGCCGACTGGAAGATCGGGTTCACCGGGCTCAGCTCGAGCCGCGACGAGACCACCACGAGGGTCGGGTTCTCCGGCAGGCCGGACGCCCGCCGCCACTCGCGGCTCGCCGCCGACAACCGCAGCGGGTTGTAGCCCTCGTCCCGGATCGTCCCGGCGCCGACCATCACCACGTCGGCCAGCATCCGGATCCGGCTGAACAACCGGCTGTCCGAGTCACTCGACAACGCCTTGGACTGGCCGTCGATCTCGACCGCGCCGTCCAGGCTGCTGACGAAGTTCGCGCGCAGGTGTGGCACCGAGCGGTCGGCCGGCTCGTAGGCCGCCGCCAGGTCGGCGTCGCTGAGGTCTTCCAGTCGGCGCATCAGGTCAGGCTCCTTCAGGCGAGGCTTCGTCGGGTTCCGGCAGGCTGACCGGTGCCCCGCAGTACGGCGATCATGTCGAGCGCCTGCCGCGCGGCCGGCACGTCGTGCACGCGGAAGACCCGGGCGCCCAGCCAGGCGGACACGCTGAGCGCGGCCAGCGTCCCGTTGCCGCGCTGCCCGGGTGGCAGCTCCAGGGTCTCGCCGATGAAGTCCTTGTTCGACACCGCGACCAGGACCGGCCAGCCGGTGGCGGCCAGCTCGTCCAGGCGGCGGGTCAGTTCGAGCGACTGCAGGGTGTTCTTGCCGAAGTCGTGGGTCGGGTCGATCAGGATCCCGTCCGGCCGGACCCCGGCGGCGACCGCGCGGTCGGCGAGGGCGGTCGTCGTACGGATCACGTCGGCGACCACGTCGTCGTACGCCATCCGGTGCGGGTCGGTGCGCGGCGAGAGGCCGCCGACATGGCTGCAGACCAGTCCGGCGCCGAACTCGGCGGCGGCCCCGGCCACCTCCGGGTCCGCGCCCGCCCAGGTGTCGTTGATCAAGTCCGCGCCCGCCTCGGCGACCTGGCGGGCGACACCGCTGCGGTACGTGTCGACGCTGATCACGAGCCCGGGGTGCCGGGACCGGATCCCGGCGACGAAGTCCACGGTCCGGCGGAGCTCCTCGGCCTCGCTCACGGGTTCGCCGTACCCGGCCTTGACGCCGCCGATGTCGACCAGGTCGGCGCCGTCGGCGACCGCCTTGTCGATCGCCTCGTACGCCGCTTCGGTCGCGTACGTCGCGCCGCGGTCGAAGAACGAGTCCGGGGTCCGGTTGACGATCGCCATCAGCGCGAACTCGCCCTCGCCGAACGTCCGGCCGCCCAGCCGCAGGGGTCTGTCGCGCTCGGCCATGGTCCGACTCTAACCGGCGGATCCCCAGGCCATCACAATCGCCGGCGGACGCGGGGCTCGAGCGCGGCCGGCCCCGGCGCGCACAGTTGTGATGGCCTGGCGATCCGCCCCACCACTGCCCAATCCGCCACATATCCTATAGGATTCGACGCGTCAGCCCGCCCACCGCAGCAGATCGGGTCCTCATGCCACGATTCACCGAGTTAGAGACGTACGACGTCCGCTTCCCCACGTCGCTGGACCTGGACGGCTCCGACGCGATGAACACCGACCCGGACTACTCCGCGGCGTACCTGATCCTGCGGACCGACGCCGAGGACGGGCTGGAAGGGCACGGGTTCGCGTTCACCATCGGCCGCGGCAACGACGTCCAGACCGCGGCGATCGAGGCGCTCCGCGACCACGTCATCGGACTCGACCTCGACTCGACGCTGAAGGACCTCGGCGGGTTCTGGCGCTCGCTCGTGCACGACTCGCAGCTGCGCTGGCTCGGCCCGGAGAAGGGCGTCATGCACATGGCGATCGGCGCCGTCGTCAACGCCGTGTGGGACCTCGCCGCCAAGCGGGCCGGCGTACCGCTGTGGAAGCTGCTGTCCGACCTGACCCCCGAGCAGATCGTCGACCTGATCGACTTCCGGTACCTCACCGACGCGCTGACGCCCGAGGAGGCGCTGGAGATCCTGCGCGCCGCCGAGTCCGGGCGGGCCGAGCGGGAGACGTTGCTGCGGGAGCGCGGTTACCCGGCGTACACGACGACGCCCGGCTGGCTCGGGTACGACGACGCCAAGCTGGTCCGGCTCTGCCACGAGGCCGTCGCCGATGGGTTCACCCAGATCAAGCTGAAGGTCGGCGCCAACCTGGACGACGACGTACGGCGGATGCGGCTGGCCCGCGAGGCGGTCGGCCCGGACATCCGGATCGCCATCGACGCCAACCAGCGCTGGGACGTGGCCGACGCGATCACGTGGGTCAAGGCGCTGGCGCCGTACGACGTCTGGTGGGTCGAGGAACCGACCAGCCCGGACGACATCCTCGGGCACGCGGCCATCGCGGCCGGGATCGCGCCGATCCGGGTCGCGACCGGTGAGCACGTGCAGAACCGGGTCGTGTTCAAGCAGTTGTTGCAGGCCGGCTCGCTGTCGGTCCTGCAGCTCGACTCGGCCCGGGTCGCCGGGGTGAACGAGAACATCGCGATCCTGCTGCTGGCCGCGAAGTTCGGTGTGCCCGTGTGCCCGCACGCCGGCGGGGTCGGGCTGTGCGAGCTGGTGCAGCACCTGTCGATGTTCGACTACGTGGCGGTGAGCGGTTCGGCACAGGACCGCGTGATCGAGTACGTCGACCACCTGCACGAGCACTTCCTCGACCCGGTCGTGATCAAGGACGGGCACTATGTCGCGCCGCTGAAGCCCGGGTTCGGGGCCGAGATGGATGCTGAGACGCTCTGTGACTACCGGTACCCGAGTGGCAAGATCTGGACCGACCTGACCAAGGAGGGCAAGTGACCGACTTCGCCGGCCTGAAGGCCGTGGTGACCGGAGGTGCTTCGGGGATCGGCCTCGCGGCCGCCACGCTGCTGGTCGCGCGGGGCGCCCAGGTGGTCGTGTTCGACCTCAAGCCTGAGGTCTCCGAGCCGCTGACCGGGATCGCCGCGGACGTCACCGACGACAGCTCGGTCCGGGACGCGGTCGCCGCAGCCGCGCTGCAACTCGGCGGGATCGACATCGTGGTGAACAACGCCGGCATCGGCGCCCAGGGCACGGTCGCGGCCAACGACGACGAGGAGTGGCACCGCGTCCTCGACGTCAACGTGGTCGGCATCGCCCGGGTGACCCGGGCCGCGCTGCCGTACCTGCGCAAGTCGTCGGCCGCCGCGATCGTCAACACCTGCTCGATCGCCGCCACCGCGGGTCTGCCGAACCGGGCGCTGTACTCGGCGTCGAAGGGCGCCGTACTGGCTCTGACCATGGCAATGGCCGCGGACCACGTGCGCGAAGGCATCCGGGTGAACTGCGTGAACCCTGGTACGGCGGACACGCCATGGGTCGGCCGCCTCCTCGAAGTCGCCGCGGACCCGGCGGCGGAACGGGCCGCACTCGAGGCCCGCCAGCCGATGGGGCGCCTGGTCTCGGCCGACGAGGTAGCTGCCGCGATCGCGTATCTCGCCAGCCCGTTGTCCGGTTCCACGACCGGTACGGCGCTCGCCGTCGACGGCGGGATGCAGAACCTTAGGCTTCCGGCGGCGCGGTCATGAAACTGTTTCCAGCGGATCAGCGGGTCGGCCTCGGTGGGGCGCCGATCGGGAACCTGCTCGGCGAGGTGAGCGAAGCCGACGCCGTCGCCACAGTGAACGCAGCCTGGGACGAAGGCTGGCGGTACTTCGACACCGCGCCGCACTACGGTCTCGGGCTGGCCGAGGAGCGGCTCGGCCGCGGCCTGGCCGGGAAGCCGCGGGACGCGTACGTGCTGTCGAGCAAGGTCGGGCGGATCATCTACACCGCCGACGATGCCGCCACCGACGACGAAGGTTTCGCGATCAACTCGAATCGTCGCCGGCGCTGGGACTTCTCGCGGGACGGCGTTCTGCAGAGCATCGAGGACTCGCTGCGCCGGATCGGCACCGACCGGCTCGACGTGGTCTTCGTCCACGACCCCGACGACCACTACGACGAGGCCGTCGGCACCGCCTTCCCGACCCTGATCGAGCTTCGGGACCAGGGCGTGATCGGCGCGATCGGCTCCGGGATGAACCAGAGCGCGATGCTCACCCGGTTCGTCCAGGAGGTCGACATCGACGTGATCATGCTGGCCGGCCGCTACACCCTGATCGACCCCGACGGCCTCGACGACGTCCTGCCCGCCTGTGTCGCCAACGACGTCCAGATCGTTGCCGTAGGCATCTTCAACTCCGGCCTCCTCTCCCGGCCCCGCCCCGCCGCCGATGCCACCTTCAACTACGCTCCCGCCGACGCGTCGCTGCTGGACAAGGCCAACAAACTGGCCGACGTCTGCGAGTCCCACGGCGTCACTCTTCCCGCCGCGGCCCTCGCCTTCCCGCTAGCGCACCCCGCCGTGGCCGGCCTGGCCGTAGGCTGCCGCACCCCCGCCGAAGTCCACACCAACGCCGAGCTGGCCCGAACGGAAATCCCAGGTGGCCTCTGGTCCGACCTGAAATCCACCGGCCTCCTCCGCGAGGACGCCCCCACGCCCTGAGCTCAGGCGGCTGGTGGACGGCCGAGGTGGCGGGGGAGGAACTCGTTGTCGAGGCCGATCCAGCGGATGGTGCGGTGGTCGCCTGGGTTGGCGTGGAGGGTTTTCTCCTGGGTGGCGAAGGCGTCGAACAAGGTAATGCCGGACTGACGGTCGACGTGTTCGTCGTCCCACGGGAGCAGGAACTGGATCGGGACGGTGATCCGGCGGGCGGCTTCGAGTTGTTCGTCGTACACGAAGAAGCCGCCACCGAAGATGGCGGCTGAGATGCGGGAGTCGGTCGCCGTGAGCGGTACGCCGATCGCGGTGCCCAGCGAGATGCCCCCGCCGTACCCGATCGGTGCTTCGGAGCCGATCTCGGGCAGCTCCTGGAGTGCGTCCAGAGTCGCCTGCCACTCCGGTACGGCGCGCTCCGCAAGCGAGATCGCGAAACGGATGCTGACCGCCTTGAAGCCTTCGTGGTCGCCGTCCGTCAACGCCTGCCGGAGGTCGAGGCGGGCCTGCTCGTCGTCCGCGGTACGCGGCCGTTCGCCGTGCCCTGGCGCATCGATGGCGGCCACGTTGTAGCCCCACTGCGTGACTGCATCGCGAGCACGCGCCACCTGTGCCGGCGTCTTCTTGTGCATACCGCCGCCGTGCCCCATCAGCACCAGCGGCGCATGCTCGAGACCAGCTGCTGGCGACCAGAGTACGCCGGGGACGTCGCCCACCATGAAGTCACGCTCGACGACACCGTTCGACGATGCCTCGTTGGTGAAACGCAAAGAATGCATGGGAATTGCCTTTCGGGAGTGCCAAGTGGTCCGGCGCTCCCGGCGACCCCTACGTCAATCGCCGACCGTGGCGACGAGGGGGAGCACCCACGTACGTACAACCTTCATGGGACTCACCTCCTCACACTCACACGGTCGCCCACACGCTACCAACCCCCACTCCATCCCGCGCCCCAATTTCCAGCGATCAGTCGCGGGCGGTTCGGCAGGCTAGGTGGAGGGCCAGGCGTTCGTCGGGGTTGGTCAGGTCTACGCCCAGGAGTTGCTGGATCTTGCTGATGCGGGCGGAGACGGTGTTGCGGTGGATGCCGAGGACGGCGGCGGTTTCGGCCAAGGAGGATTCGGTGTCGAGGTAGGTGGCGAGAGTGCCGACCAGGTCGCCGGGTTGGTGTTCGATCGGGGCGAGGAGGGCGCGGGCGGCCGGTTGGAACGTGTCGGTGCGCGTCCAGGCCAGCAGCAGTTGCGCGAGGCCGAGCCGGTCGACGTGTAGGAAGCGGCCAGTCTCCGGGCGACCGCGGGCGAGCCCGGCAGCATCGCCGGCCTCAGCAAGGGAGGTGGCGATGCCGCTCGGCCCGGGTTGTACGCGACCAACGCCGACATACGCGTCCACGGTCTGCACCAAACGGCGTTGGACACGCCGGATGGCTGCAGCCTGCTGCTGCACCTCAGTCGCCGTCGGCTCGCGCGCGGCGGTGATCCAAGCGGACCAGCCGTCCCCCTGCTCGACCACCACCGCCTGCAACCCCTCAGCATCGAACGCCTCGACCACATCAGTACGGCGACCAGCCACATCCACCTGCCCGTCCGCACCGATGCGGATACCCGTGTGCCACCCGTCGAGCTGCCACCCCAGGTCCACGGCACGTCGCCGCGTCGCCTCGGACGGCTCGCCATGCAACAACTCCCCCAGCAACGACGTGCGCTGCCGAGCGTCCCGCTCCAGCTCCAACCGCCGCAACGCCAGCCGCTGCCCCACAGCCGGCGCAACCACAGTCAGCACCTCAGGTACGGCGGCCACCTCAGCCGCGACCACCCCGGGCAACCGAGCCACCAACCAACAAGCAGGCCCAGCACCCAACACGGACACCGCAATCAGCACTGCACCACTCGACAGATCCACCCGGTACGGCGCTGCCCACGCCACCGGCACCGCAGGCAACGCAGCAACCAACTCCGGTCGCTCAGAAGGCTCCAACGGCTCACCAGCCAATGTGCCGCCGTCAGACCCAGCCAGCGTGACGGGCCGTTCCAGTACGTCGGCCGCCGTACGCAGCACCGACTCCAGCTCACCGTCGGACCGCCGCAGCGCAGTCACCGCCCGCTGCACCAAGTCCGCCCGCACGAGCTCCGGCTCGGCCGTCACCCGGTTGAGGTAGTCGTGGGCAGCCAACGGATCCGGACTCCCCAGCACCGGCAACTGCAGTCGCTCGGCAAGCAACTGAGCCCCACGCCCCAACGGCTCCACCCCAGCCAGCAACACCGCCGCAGCACCCGCGGCCGAGGCCCTGCTGATCAGCGCATCGATCCGCCAGTCGGTGTGGTCCGACGAGAGCAGTACGACGAGCAGTTCACCGCCCATCGGCGCCGGATGCCCAGCGACATCCATCAACACCCGCGAGCCCTTCAGCGACGGCCCAGGCTCCGCCTGCCCACCACCCAGTACGACGACGTCCCGCCAGCCTGGCGAGGTCAGCATCGCAGCCAGCGCAGTCACGATGCCTCCAGCAACAGTGGGTCGCACGTGAGACCGAAGGCTCGCGGACCCACGTGGGTCAGCCGCTCGCCGTGCCGCCACCAGTCCGGCCCCGGCAACCCGAGCACCAGCACCTCGTCACCCGAACGGATCGCGTCGACCGCGATCGGCTGCAGCGTCCGCCGGTCCAGCACGCACACCAGGTCCGGTGTGGTCACCACCGGTACGCCGTCGACCATCGCCAGCAGGTACTCGTTCTCGGTCTCGATCCGGACCACAGCCTGACTCGGCTCATCGACAACACAGACTGTGCCCCGCCCGAACGCACCACCCGGGCCGTGCGACCGACCGCCGTACCGGGCCACCTCATCGACCCGCCCGTCGCCCAGTAGCCGTCCACCGAGTGCCTCGGCCACCTCGGACGGCGCTGCCGAGACAGGCAGATCGGCGTGGACGCGGCCGAGCTCGAGTGCACGTGCCAGGCTCCCGTTGACCGCGTCGGCGGTCGCAGCCGCGGCCGGTGTCGGCGCGAGGGCCAGCACTGCCCAGCCGCCGGTGTGGACGACGAAGCTCCGTACGGCGCGCTCCAGCCCGGCCGGATCGATGTTGTCGACGACAACGACCTGTCCGCCCGGCTCGCTCAACGCACACGGTGTCAGCGAGCGCCCAGCGACCGCCCAGGAGAACTGGTCGAGTCGCGGCAACGCCCGGCCCATCAGGTCGGCGTCGACGAACGGCAGGCCCATGTCCACTGCAGCGACCAGCGCGCTGAGACCGTTCAGGCCGCCCGCCTCCAGCGACATCAACCCGTCCACGGGCTGACCGGTCCACCGGCTGACCGCCTGCACTGCGGCGGCGAACTCACCCCCGCTCGGCAGCTTCTCGGTGAGCACACTGGTCGCCCCGACCACACCGACCGGGCTCAGGTTGCCCTCGACACCCGCCGACGCGTCGCGCAGCGACAGGTCACCGGTCCCCAGCCGGCGCTGCAGGATCCGTCCGAACGCCCGGCTGTCGCCGCCACCACCGGACCCGAGCAGCGTGACGCCGACGACCAACGCCCCCAGATCCTGCTCCCGGATGACCGTCGTCATGGGCCGATGATGTCACCGCGAGCACGGCTGTGGGTGGAACCCTGGCCCACCGCGGAGGGGTCGCAACGGTGGGCCGAGGTCTCAGGGGGTCGTGCCAACCAGGTCGGTAAGGCGTTCGACCGGGGCGAACTCCACGTCCAGTCCGAAGCACGACGGCCCGAACACGGCCAGTGCTTCCGGTGTCCGCATCAGGTCAGGCGTGGAGATGCCGACCACCGTGACGCGCTGCCCGTAGCGGAGGCCCTCCGTGGTGATCGGCTCGGCGGTGTCACCCTCCAGCACGCAGATGAGGTCCGGCACGGTGCACACGACCGTCCCGTCGACCTCCGCGACCAGGTTCTCGTTCTGGAACCGCAGTTCGAGCGAGGACTCTCCGTCGTACGACGTGAACCGCGCCCGCCCGCGCGCGAAGCCCTCGACGGTACGGCGCTCCACGTCGACCACCTTGCCGCGGAACAACACCCGCAGGTGGTTGTAGAGCGTCGGCGCCAACGCCGTACGGATCGCCTCGATCGGGTCGCTGTGCGACTCGCGCGCCTCCCGGACCGCACGCCCGAGCGACAACCCGAGGGACAGCGTCCGCGGTACGGCGGTGCGCTTCACGTCGGCGCCCGTCATCGAGTACTCCGCGATGTGCGCGACGCCGCCCAGCCGGATCGTGATCCCGCGGGCCAGCCACTCCATCTGTCGATTGTCGACACCCGTATTGATGACAACCGTCTCGTCGTGCTCGCCTGCAATCGCCATCGGCGACCCCGGTACGCCGTACACCGAGAAGGTCTCCATCTGGAGCTCGGGGAACGCGCGGCCCATCCCGTCGGCGTCGACGACCGGCAGGCCGGTCCGGGCCGCGACCAGGAGCGGGATCATCGAGTTGATCCCGCCGCACTCGATCGGCATGGTCGCGTCGGCGGTGCGGCCGAGGTGGTGTTCGAGGGCCCGGAGCGCGCCGACCGGTTCGCTGCCGCGCGGGATCTTCTCCACGATCACCGTTGGCGCACCCATCTGCGCGGTCGGGATGACGAACGCGTCGTCGTCGAGCTCGTCCGGATCCAGCACCGTCACCGGCCCGTGCTCCCGGATCGCCTGCTCCACCAGCAACCGCCCGATCAGCGGATCCCCGCCACCACCGGTGCCCAGGATCGCCGCCCCACGGGCAAGATCCCGCAGATGCTCGATCCCCAACTGCCAGCTCATACCGTCTCCAAGGCGCGGATCGGGTCCAGGTCGTAGCCGAAGTAGCGCGGGCCGACGAGCTCGATGCCGGCCGGCGAGTGCCAGCGTTCGTCGGACGGCGCGGCCAGGACGCTGACGCGTTGCCCGTAGCGGAGCGCTTCGGTGGTGATCGGCTCGCCGGATTCAGTGTCGAGCACGATGATCAGGTCCGGAGTGGTCGCGACCGCGGTGCCGTCGATCTCCGCGACCAGATGCTCGTTCTGGAACCGCAGCACCAGCAGGCGCCCGAGCGACGCGTCGAGCCCGTCGACCGCCGCGTCACCCCGCGCGAAGCCCGTCGTCGTACGGCGCTGAACGTCGACCACCTTGCCGACATGCAGCAACCGCCCGCCGAGCCGGTCCACGACCGCGGCCGCCGGATCACTGAGCTCACGCTGCGCAAGCTCGATCGCATGACCGATCGCGAGGCACTGGCTCAGCGTGCCCGGCACGAACGACGCACGGACCTCGGCCCCGGTCATCGCATACAGCGAGACGATCGCCGAACACCCCATGTCCACGGTCGCCGACCGCGCCAGCCGCTCGGCCCAGGTGTTGGAGATCGTGTCGAAAACCCCGCGGTTTCCTTTTTCGTCGACAATCGACATCGGCGTCGCCTCGATCCCGGCCAGAGTCGGCAGCACCATCTGCAGCTCTGGGAACGCGCGTCCCATCCCGTCGCCGTCGACCAGCGGCAGACCGAGCTGCGCGGCCGCGATCACCGGGACCGTGGAGTTGACCCCACCAGCCTCGATACAGGCGATGTGCGTCGGCGTCTTGCCGACGTACTTGGCCAGCGTCTCGACGGCGATCGCGATCTGGTCCGCGGACGGCAGCTTCTCGACCATCACGGTCGGCGCGCCCATCATTGCCACCGGCAACACACAGGCGTCGTCCGGCAGTTCGTCCACACCGACGATCTCGACGTCACCGTGCGCACGCAACGCCTGCTCGGCGAGCAGCCGCCCGATGTGCGGATCCCCGCCACCACCAGTCCCGAGTACGGCGGCTCCGCGCGCCAGCGCCTGCAGATCAGCGGCAGTCAGCGTCGTCATGACTGCCCCAACCGCAGGTCGCCGACCGCCTTGCAGCGGATCCGGGTCGCGTTGCCCGGCAAGTAGGGAATCGGTACTTCGTCGAAGTCGACGATCCGGACCGCCGCCGGATCGGCACCGGCCGCGACCGCCCGGTCCACCGCCTCCTGACGAGCCTCGTCGACCACCGCGTCGCGCCGGCCGGGATCGATCGCGTACACCCGATCCACCTCGCCGCCGACCTGGGCGATCGCCGCGCCGATCGCGTTCGCGACCGCGAAGTGATCCGGCCTATGGACGGCGAGACTGCCCGGCAGATCGTCCGGCAGCAGGATCGACCCACCGCCGACCGCCACCACCGGCAGCGGCTCGGGCGACGTCCGCATCCGCTCCACGGCGTCCGCGATGTCCGCCGCGACCCGGGCGAGCGCCTCCTTCACCAGACGCGGGTCGAGCTCGGCGACCAGGGCCGAGTCCCCGACCTCGGCCCGTCCGGCCGCAACCGCGACGTCGGTCGCGGTCAACGTCGTACCGCCGAAGACCAAGGCCTCCTCGGTCAGCCGGTAGCCCACCGAACGCGGGCCGACCGTCACCAGGTCGTTGTCCTCGGCCACCAAACTGCCACCGCCGATGCCGATGCTCAGCACGTCCGGCATCCGGAAGTTCGTCCGTACGCCGGCCACGTCGACCTCGGTGGTCGCCTCCCGCGGGAAGCCGTGCGTGAGTACGCCGACGTCGCTCGTCGTACCGCCGACGTCCACGACCGCGCAGGTGTCCAGGCCGGACAGCAGGGCCGCGCCGCGCATCGAGTTCGTCGGACCGGACGCGAACGTCGCAACCGGGTAGCGGCGGGCGAAGTCGACGTCCATCAGGGTGCCGTCGTTCTGGCTCAGGTACAGCGGGGCGGCGATGCCGTGACCGGCGACCGCGCCGGCCAGACCGTCGACGATACTCGCGGCGAGCTCCCGTAGCGCCGCGTTGATGATCGTCGCGTTCTCCCGCTCCAGCAGGCCGATCCGGCCGATCTCGTGCGACAACGAGATCGCCACGTCGTCGCCCAGCTCGGATCGCAGGATCTCCGCCGCCCGCAGCTCGAACTCGTTGCTGACCGGCGAGAACACCGACGAGATCGCCACCGACCGGATGCCGTGCGCAACCATGTCCGCGGCATGCCGGCGCAGCTCGTCCTCGTCCAGCTCGGCGATGTGCCGGCCGTCGAACTCGTGCCCGCCGTGCGCCAGGTAGCTGCGGCCGCTGACCGCGTCCACCAGCCGCTGCGGCCAGTCGACCAGCGGCGGCAGCGAGGCGGTCGCGGGCAGCCCCAGCCGCAGCGCGGCCGTCGGAGCCAGCCGCCGGGCCTCGACCAGCGCGTTGATGAAGTGTGTCGTGCCGATCATCACCGCCTGCACCTGGCCCGGGTCGAACGACCGCTCGGCCTGCAACCGGTCGAGGGTGTCGATGATGCCCGCGGTCACGTCCTCGCTCGTCGCCGACTTGTTCGCCGCGAGCACGGTGTTGCCCTCGAGCAGCACGGCGTCGGTGTTGGTGCCACCGACATCGATGCCGATACGCATTCGGATCCTCCTGGATTTCAGGTACGGCGGCCGACGCCGGCCGCCGTACCGCGATGACTAGCGGGTGACCGGGACGGCGGTGACTTCGGTGTCCTCACTGTCCATGGTGCGGCTGGTGCCGACGCCACGGACCAGGCCGAGCTTGCCGGCCACGACGTACGCGGCGAAGCCGACCACGAGCGAGTTGATGCTGGGCAGGCCCCACTCGACGTACTTGCCGATCAGGGCGGCGCCGATCCAGATCACGATCGTCGCCGGCACCCAGGTCGGCGCGGTCGCGGGCAGCGCGCCGTGCTCGCGGGACCGGTCGAGGTCGGGGCGCCAGCGCTTGACCACGAAGTACTCCGCGACCATGATCCCGGCGATCGGCGGGAACGCGACCCCGAGCAGGATCAGGAAGTCGGTGAACTTGGTCAGGATCCCACCCGCCGCGAGCAGGCTGCCGAGGACGCCGACCACGAGCGTGACCACGGCCCGGTTGACGTGCCGGCCGAAGACGGTTCCGATGAAGTTCACCACGCCGAGGCCGGAGCTGTAGAGGTTCCAGTCGTTGATCTTCAGCGTGCCGAGAATGATGACGAGCGTGCCGACCCAGCCGACCGACGAGGTGACGATGGTGATCACGTCCGCCGAGCCGACCGCGTGCGCGAGCAGGACGCCGGACAGGCCGATCACGTACTCGCCGAGCGTGATCCCGAGGAGGGTCTGCTTCACCACGTCGCCGGTGCTGCGGTTGTAGCGGGTCATGTCCGGGGTGATCACCGCCCCGACGATGAATCCGCCGGCGACGAGCGTCGTACCCTGCAGCAGGCTGAGCTCCGGCCCGGGCGGCGCCGAACTCGCCAGCGCGCCGAGGCTGTGGTCGGACAGCTCGCTGATGATCGACCAGCCGACCAGGATGAGGAAGGCCGGGACTGTCACGTAGGCGACCCAGGCCATCGAGTGGAACCCACGCAGTACGACGAGGGTCACGGCGAGCCCGAACACGAGCGACCAGCCCCAGGTCGGCAGCACGCCGATCAGGGAGCTCAGACCGGCCGCGGACACCGCGGACTGGATGCCGAACCAGCCGATCAGGCTGATCCCGATCGCCAGCCCGATCAGCGACGACCCCGCCTGGCCGAACCCGGCCCAGCGCGCGATCACCGACGTCTGCAACCCTTCGCGGGCGCCGATGATGCCGATCAGGATCGCGACCAGCTCGAGGATCACCGCGCCGAGCGTCAACGCCCAGAACGCGGTCCAGAAACTCATCCCGAACCCGAGCGTCGCTCCGAGCAGGAACTGACTGAGCGCAGAGATCTGCCCGAACCGCTGCGTCGCGACAGACCACCACGAATAACGCGCACTCGCCGGCACACGGGCGAGCGCATAGTCGTCGGTACCGACCTGTGAACCGGCCATAGGAACCTCCAGCACTGGGGATTCCACCGAACGTACGACGCAAGCCGACCCCGATCACCGTGGAATGTGCACACCCAACCCCACCCAACTGTGCACCCAGCCCATCCCCCACCTGTTGACCACCTCGTCCCCACACGAACACCTGCGGCGCGCAGGGATCTGTAGCCTTGGGCCCGATGGATCACCGGCCCGAGTTCCGCGGAGCGCTGTTGCTGCGCGTCCTCAGTGTGCTCGCGCTGGCCGTTGGAGTCTTCGCCATGCACGGCCTGACAGCCCACCACGACGCGGCGATGGCCACCCCGCCAACCCATCCGGCGCTGTCCGGCCACCACGGGGACATGGCGGAGCCGGCGGGAGCGGGCCGGCAGGAGCAGCACGAGGGCGTGACGCCTGCTGGGCAGCACGAGGTGGTGTTGCCGCTTGTGCTGCTCGATGCGTTTGGACGAGTGGACATCGCGCCCGCGAGTGAGCAGCACGAGATGGTTTCGGTCTGTGTGGCTGTGTTGACCGGGCTTCTGTTGTTGCTGGCGCTCGCGCTGGGGTTGCGGAGTCTGCTGGCGTGGCGATCCGTCGTGGTGATTCCGCCGGTCGGCCGACTGGTGGCGGGTGAGCGCTCTCCACCCTGGCCGAGGCCCGAGTTGTCGAAGTTGGGTGCGTTGCGGATATAGGCCGCCGCGCGCCTTCCGCCGTACCCGAATCTTCGACTTCAAAGGAATGCATTGTGATGAAGCGCGTTTTCAGTACGACTGTGTTGGTGTTGGCGTTGGCCGGTTGTGGTGAGGCCGTGGCACCAGAGCCTGGCTCGACCGCTACCGCCGCCGCGTTCAACGACGCGGATGTCAGGTTCGCGTCGCAGATGATTCCGCATCACCAGCAGGCTGTGCAGATGGCGAGTATGGCCGGCTACCAGGCAACCACGCCTGAGGTGAAGCGTCTTGCGGTGGCGATCAAGGCTGCGCAGGATCCGGAGATCAAGGTGATGTCCGGGTGGTTGACCACCTGGGGCAAGCCGGTTCCCAGCCCGGAGCATGGCGGCCACGGCGCGGCCGAGGAGGCGCCGGGCATGATGGGCGAGGAGGAGATGTCCGAGCTCGGCAAGGCGAAGGGCGCCGCGTTCGACCAGGCCTGGATGCAGCTGATGATCAGGCACCATCAGGGTGCCGTCACCATGGCGACGGCCGAGCAGAAGAGCGGCAAGGATCCGGCCGCCATCGCCTTGGCCAAGAAGATCCAAGCGGCTCAGACCGCCGAGATCACCACGATGCAGAACCTCCTCAAGAACAGCTGACCTAAAAGACTGCTGGGCTCCCACCGCGTCAGTGAGAGCCCAGCAGGGGTCAGCGCGCCAGGTCGGCCGGGTTGAGGTTGAGGCGGCGCAGGAGTTGGGCGTTGAGGGCTACGACGATGGTGGACACGGACATCAGGACGGCGCCGACGGCCGGGGACACGACGACTCCGGCGAAGGCCAGTACGCCGGCCGCCAGCGGGACCGTGATCACGTTGTAGCCGGTGGCCCAGGCCAGGTTCTGCCACATCTTGCGGTAGCTGGCGCGGGAGAGCTCGATCACCGACAGGACCGCGCGCGGGTCGTCGGCGGCGAGGACCACGCCGGCGGACTCGATGGCGACGTCGGTGCCGGCGCCGATGGCGATACCGACCTCGGCGCGGGCCAGGGCGGGCGCGTCGTTCACGCCGTCGCCGACCATGGCGACCTTCAGCCCACGGGCCTGCAGCTCCGCGACCTTGGCGTCCTTGTCCTGCGGCAGGACTTCGGCGAACACCTCGTCGATCCCGATCTCCTTCGCCACCGCCTTGGCCACCTGGTGCGCATCACCGGTGATCATCGCGACCTTCACCCCCCGCCGGTGCAACGCGTCCACAGCCTGCTTGGACTCCTCACGGACCTCGTCCTCCAACGCGACCGCGCCGAGCACCTGCCCGTCCCGGACCACGTGCAGCACCGCGGCACCCCGCCCCTTCCAGGCGGCGACGTCTGCTTCCAGCTCCGCCGGCTCCGGTACGCCGTACTCCCGCAGCAGCGCCGGACCGCCGACGGCAACCTCGTTGCCATTGACAACAGCCTGTACGCCGCGGCCGGTCAGCGACCGGAAGTCCGAAGCGGTCACACTCCCCCGGCCGCCGGCCGGAACGCGTTCCGAGTGCGCCCGGACGATCGCCTTGGCGAGCGGGTGCTCGCTGTCCGCCTCGACCGCGGCCGCCAGCTCCAGCAGCTCGTCCTCGGTCACCGAACCGGTCGCCGCGACGCCGGTGACGACCGGCTGGCCCTTGGTCAGCGTGCCGGTCTTGTCGAACAGTACGACGTCGATCGTCCGCATCCGCTCCAGCGCAAGCCGGTCCTTCACCAGCACGCCGGCCTTCGCGGCGCGCTCGGTGGAGATCGCGATCACCAGCGGGATGGCGAGGCCGAGGGCGTGCGGGCAGGCGATCACCAGGACGGTCACGGTCCGGGTGACGGCCTCGTTGATCTCGCCGAGCAACGTCCAGACGCCGAACGTGATCACGCCGGCGATCGACGCGAAGTAGAAGAGGAACGCGGCGGCCCGGTCGGCCAGCGCCTGCGCGCGGGACGACGAGGCCTGCGCCTCCGCGACCAGACGCTGGATCCCGGCCAGCGCGGTGTCGTCGCCGACGGCGGTGATCTCGATCCGCAGGGCGTTGTCGGTGGCAACGGTTCCGGCGACGACCGGGTCGCCGACGGCGCGGGCGACCGGGCGCGACTCGCCGGTGATCATCGACTCGTCGACCTCGGCCTGCCCGTCGACCACCGTCCCGTCGGCGGGCACGCGACCACCGGAACGGACCAGTACGACGTCGCCCGCCTGCAATTCGGACAGCGACACCTCGACCACACCGTCGGCGGTCACCTTCTCCGCCGAGTCCGGCAGCAACGCGGCCAGCGCGTCGAGGGCGCCGGACGCGGCGCCGAGCGCACGCATCTCCAGCCAGTGCCCGAGCAACATGATCACGATCAGCAGCGCGAGCTCCCACCAGAAGTCCAGGTCGAAGCCGCCGAGGCCGAGCGTGGTGACCCAGGACGCCACGAACGCGACCGTGATCGCCATCGAGATCAGCAGCATCATCCCGGGCCGGCGGGACGTCAGCTCGGACCATCCACCGGTCAGGAAGGGCCGGCCGCCGTACAGGAAGATCACGGTGCCGAGCACCGGCGCGATCAGGTTCGAGCCGGGGAACTCCGGCGGCATGTACCCGAGCAGGTCGGCGAACATCTCGCTGAAGAACACCACCGGCACCGCCAGCGCCAGGCTGATCCAGAACCGGTCCTTGAACTGCGCCGCGTGATCCCCATGCCCCGCATGCCCACCGTGCCCACCGTGCTCGCTGTGCTCGACGTGGCCACCGTGCTCGTCGTGCGAAACGTGCGAAACGTGCTCGTGATGCTCATCCATGCCCCAGACCATACCCCCTAGGGGTATCGAAGGCAAGGGCACGACAAAGCCCCGCCACCCCCCAGCGGGGTGACGGGGCTGTCGGTAGCGGACTACAGCGGATCGATGTCGGTCAGGGTCTCCGGGGTCAGCTCGACCCAGCGGGTGATGCCGATCTCGCGGAGGAACGGGAGGTCGTGGCTCGCGACGACCAGGGCGCCGTTGTACGACGCGAGCGCGTCACGCAACTGCGCGACGCTGGCCAGATCCAGGTTGTTCGTCGGCTCGTCAAGCATCAGCAACTGAGGCGGCGGCTCGGCCAGCAGGAGAGCCGCCAGCGTTGCCCGGAAGCGCTCGCCACCCGACAACGTGCTGACCAGCTGATCCGCCGAACGCCCCCGGAACAGGAAGCGCGCCAACCGCGACCGGCGCTCCTGGTTCTCCGTGCTCGGAGCAAGCAAAGCGAGATTGTCGACGATCGACAGGTCGTCCCGCAGCAGGTCCAGCCGCTGCGGAAGGTACCGGAACGGCACCACCGGCAACTCCCCCGCCACGATCGACTGCAGCAGCGTCGTCTTGCCCGCGCCGTTCGGCCCGGTCAACGCGATCCGCTCCGGCCCGCGGATCTCCAGCTCGACGCGCGCGCCGGTCCGCAGTTCGTGATCCTCCAGCTGCAGCACGATCCGCCCCGCGGGTACGGCGGTCTTCGGCAGGTCGACCCTGATCGTGTCGTCGTCGTGGACCTTCGCCTCCGCATCGGCCAGCGCCTCCTGCGCCGACTCCAGCCGCTCGCTCTGCATGCCGAGGTGCTTGCCGGCCGACACCTGCGCCCCGCGCTTCAGGTTGCCGGCGACGATCTTCGGGATCCCGCCCTGCTCGAAGGCCCGCTGCCCCCGCGCCCGGCGCTGGTCCATCTTCATCCGCGCCTCGATCAGGTCCTTCTTCTGTTTGCGTACGTCGGCCTCCGCCGCCCGCATCATCCGCTCGGCCGCCTCCTGCTCGACTGCGACCGCCTCCTCGTACGCCGTCAGGTTGCCGCCGTACCAGGTGATGTCGCCCTTGCGCAGGTCGCCGATCTGGTCGACCCGGTCCAGCAACTCCCGGTCGTGGCTGACGATCAGCAGCGCACCGCGGAACTGCTCGACGGCGTCGTACAGATGCCGCCGCGCCCGCAGGTCGAGATTGTTGGTCGGCTCGTCCAGCAGCAGTACGTCGGGACGCCGCAGCAGCTCGGCGGCCAGGCCGAGCAGGATCGTCTCGCCGCCGGACAGCTCGCCGACGTTGCGGTCCAGCCCGATCGCGCCGAGGCCGAGCTTGCCCAGCATCGCCTCGGCCCGCTCCTCGACGTCCCACTCGTCACCGACGGCGGCGAAGTTCTCCTCGGAGGCGTCACCGGACTCGATCGCGGTGATCGCCCGCCGGACGCCGTCGATGCCGAGCGCCTGGTCGACGCGCAGCGTGATGTCGAGGGTGAGGTCCTGCGGCAGGTACCCGAGCTCGCCGCTGACCCGGATCGACCCACGTTGCGGCGTGAGCCGACCGGCGATCAGCCGGAGCAGCGTCGACTTGCCGGCGCCGTTGCGGCCGACCAGCCCGGACCGCACCGGCCCGGCGACGAAGCTGAGCCCGTCGAACAGCACGTCGCCGTCCGGCCAGGCGAAGAAGAGGTCCGTACAGGACAGGGAATGACTCATGTGCGTGTACTCCAGAAAGAGGTCTCGGACGAGACCGCGCACCGCGACGGGTGGCGATCACCGGCTGAAGGAAAGACCTCGGAGTTACAACGCAGACCCCTGACGTCGGGAATGGGACGTCACCAAGCCTACGGGGTCGTGGTTCACCCCTTCAACTTCTTATCCGGTGTTTGCGCCAGGCAACGATCACCAAGTCGACCGCCGCGACCACAGCGAGCATGCCGAACGCGATCACCCAGCCCTGCGGCAGGTCCAGTACGGCGGACAGCACCGCCGCCGTGATCCACATGGCCACGCCGAAGCACGCCAGGACCAGACGCAACGTCAGCGCACTGCGCGGTGGAGGCGGCTCGAACGCCATACCTGCCCAGTACCCCTATGGGGCTTTGCGCAGCCAGGTCTCGACGCCGGCGATGTGGGCGGTCATCCACGCTCGGGCCGCCTCGGCGTCGCCGATCTCGATCGCATCCAGGATCGCGGCGTGCTCCAGCAGCGTCCGCTCGACCGCGCCGGCCTGGGTGACCCCACGCCAGATCCGAGCCCGCTGGGTCGCGCCGGAGATGCCGTCCAGCAAGGAGCAGACGACCTGGTTCCCGGTCGCCTCCGCGATGCCGCGGTGGAAGCGCAGGTCGTTGGCGACCAGCTCCTCCACCTCGGCCTCCGGCGTCAGGTCGCTGCACAGCAACCGCAGCTCGATCACCTGCTCCTTGGTGATCCGGGTGGCGGCCAGCGCAGCCACGCCGGGCTCGAGCAGGCGCCGTACCTCGAAGAACTGCAGGACCGAGTCGTCGCGGTGCAGGTCCACCATGAAGTTCAGCGCGTCGAGCAGGTGCGCCGAGTCCAGGCTGGTCACGTACGTGCCGTCGCCGTGCCGGACGTCCAGGACGTTCACCAGCGTCAGCGCCTTGACCGCCTCGCGCAGCGAGTTCCGCGACAGGCCGAGCCGCGCCGCGAGATCCGCCTCCTTCGGCAGTCGATCCCCAGGCCCCAGTTCCCCCGAGGTGATCATCCCCTTGATCTTGACGATCGCCTCATCCGTCAACGCCATCTGGTCAGTATGCAGCCCTAGGGGCGTACTGCGATGGCATCGACCTCGAAGCGCATTTCGGGCAGGGCCAGCCGGTCGACGCCGAGCAGGGTCTGGACCGGCGGCTTGGCGGGCCAGCGCTCGGCGATCGCGGCGCCCAGGACGGCGAGCTTCTCCGCCGAGTGGTCGACGACGTACGTGCGCAACTGGAACACGTCGGCGTAGTCGAGCCCGGCCGAGCGCAGGGCGATCCCGAGGTTCTCGAACGACAACTTCACCTGCTCGGCGAAGTCGTCGACCGAGACCAGGCCGTCCGGTCCGGACGCGTACTGACCGGCGACGAAGACCAGATCCCCGACGCTCGCCACGTGGCTGTAGCCGAAGCCGGCCGGATCATGCAGCTCCGCTGGATTCGTGATCATCCCCACTCCTCACATTCTGGATATCTGATATCCAGAACATAGCATGCGGTCATGGCGACCACGCCGGGCTACTCGGGCAAGCCGCTCGCGGCCAAGCTGGGCATCCAGCCCGGCCAGGTCGTGCTGGTCGACAACGCCCCGGACGACTTCGCGATCGACGGCCTGCCGGACGGTACGACGATCGCGCGCCAGCCCGGCCGCACGCCGTACGAGGTCGTGCTGGCGTTCTGCCCGGACCGGGACCGGCTGGCGAAACGGCTGCCGCTGCTGCTCCAGAAGACGACGGCCGCCGGGATGGTCTGGATCGCCTGGCCGAAGCGGTCGTCCGGCGTACCGACCGACCTGGACGAGAACGGGATCCGCGAGCTCGCCCTCCCGCTCGGCGTCGTCGACGTCAAGGTGTGTGCGATCGACGCGACCTGGTCCGGACTCAAGCTGGTCCGCCGGCTGACCAACCGGTGAGCCCAGTCGCGGCGAACTGGACTGATCCACAGCGTGAGCTTCACCACATTTCTCCCTAGTGCTGATCAGCACCCACCGCGAGTGGTCAGTTGCATACAGTGGCCAGGCACGCTCAAACGGTGCACCGAGAGTGACCGCCGGACCGGCCGGAATCCCACCTCTGCAAGGCGTCCCGGACTCCGGCCGAGTTTCCGTCCGGTCACTCACATCGGGACCCGGGGCCTGTGAGCTGAAACACCTGCCAGCACAGTGTTTCAGGCCTCGATCGATCAAGTCGCCAGGGCCTGACCACCCGACGCACTGGTCCGGTGGTCCCGGGCTGTGGAAGTGGTCCGCGTGCTATTAGCCTTGCCCTGGGACACCACCCATAACATCAGCATTAACACCCGCGGTACCGGACCGATCGGAAGAGGCGAACTGCCAAGTGGCCACCGAGCCATCAGACACCAATCCACTAGCAGCCTTCGGTGCGAACGAATGGCTGGTCGACGAGCTGTACGAGAAGTACCTGCAGGACCCGAATTCAGTGGATCCGGCTTGGCTCGACTTCTTCAAGAACTACAACCCAGGTGACGCGAAGCCGGTGACCACGACCCCGGCCGACGCTCCCAGGCCCGACGCGGTGTCAGAGAACAAGACTCCTGAGGCCCCGAGCCGCGGCACGGCAGCGTCCGCGCCCGCCTCGAGCCAGCCTGCAGCGGCGGCCGCCGCCGCAGCTCCCCCAGCCGCCGCTCCGGCCCCGGCTGCCGCAACACCGCCGGCCGCTGCGCAGGCCGCCGTGCCGAAGAGCCAGCCCGCAGCACAACCAGCAGCGAAGGCAGCGCCTGCCGCCGGCAGCGCGGTCCCGACCGGAGGCACGGTGAACCAGCCGCCCAGCGCCCAGCCCAAGGCCGCTCCCGCGTCCAGCAGCGACGCCGAGCGGCAGATCCTGCGCGGCGCGCCCGCGCGGACGGCGCAGAACATGGAGACCAGCCTCACGGTCCCGACCGCGACCAGCGTCCGGCAGGTCCCGGTCAAGCTGCTGATCGACAACCGCATCGTCATCAACAACCACCTCAAGCGCGCCCGCGGCGGCAAGGTCTCCTTCACCCACCTGATCGGCTGGGCGCTGGTGAAGGCGCTCAAGACGCTGCCCGAGATGAACGCGTCGTACGCCGAGACCGACGGCAAGCCGACCCTGGTGCAGCCGGCCCACATCAACCTGGGCCTGGCCATCGACATGCAGAAGCCGGACGGCACCCGGCAGCTGCTGGTGCCGTCGATCAAGGCCGCCGAGGACATGACGTTCGCCGAGTTCTGGATGGCCTACGAGGACATCGTCCGGCGGGCCCGGGACAACAAGCTGGCGCTGCCCGACTTCCAGGGCACCACGATCAGCCTGACCAACCCCGGCACCATCGGCACCCAGCACTCGGTGCCGCGGCTGATGACCAACCAGGGCTGCATCGTCGGCGTCGGCGCGATGGAGTACCCGCCGGAGTACCAGGGCGCGGCCGACGAGACGATGGCCAAGCTCGCGGTCAGCAAGGTGATGACGCTGACCTCGACGTACGACCACCGGATCATCCAGGGCGCCCAGTCGGGTGAGTTCCTGCGCCGGCTGCACCAGCTGCTGCTCGGCCAGGAGGGCTTCTACGACGAGATCTTCCAGTCGCTGCGGATTCCGTACGAGCCGATCCGCTGGGCCGCCGACCTCCCGCACAGCCACGAGGAGGACATCAGCAAGCAGGCCCGGATCCTGGAGCTGATCCACGCCTTCCGGGTGCGCGGCCACATCATGGCCGACACCGACCCGCTGGAGTACAAGCAGCGCAGCCACCCCGACCTGGACGTGGCCACCCACGGCCTGACCCTGTGGGACCTGGACCGCGAGTTCGCCACCGGCTCGTTCGGCGGCGCGGACCGCAAGTTCATGAAGCTGCGCGAGATCCTCGGCATCCTGCGCGACTCGTACTGCCGGACCACCGGTATCGAGTACATGCACATCCAGGACCCCGAGCAGCGCAAGTGGCTCCAGGAGCGGGTCGAGCGGCCGCACACCAAGCCGCCGCGCGAGGAGCAGCTGCGGATCCTGGCCAAGCTGAACGAGGCCGAGGCGTTCGAGACCTTCCTGCAGACCAAGTACGTCGGCCAGAAGCGGTTCTCCCTGGAGGGTGGCGAGACCACCATCCCGCTGCTCGACGAGCTCTGCGAGGAGGCGGCCGGGGCCGGCCTGGACGAGGTCGTCATCGGGATGGCGCACCGCGGCCGGCTGAACGTGCTGGCCAACATCGTCGGCAAGTCCTACGGGCAGATCTTCCGCGAGTTCGACGGCAACATCGACCCGCGGACCGTGCAGGGCTCCGGTGACGTCAAGTACCACCTGGGCGCCGAGGGCGAGTTCGTCTCCGAGTTCGGCGACAAGATCAAGGTCTCGGTGGCCGCGAACCCGTCCCACCTGGAGACCGTCGACCCGGTGCTCGAGGGCATCGTCCGGGCCAAGCAGGACATCCTGGACCGCGGCACCGCGTTCCCCGTGCTGCCGGTGCTCGTGCACGGTGACGCGGCCTTCGCCGGCCAGGGCGTGGTGGCCGAGACGCTGAACCTGTCCCAGCTGCGCGGCTACCGCACCGGCGGCACGATCCACGTGATCGTGAACAACCAGGTCGGCTTCACCACCTCCCCGGCCTCGTCGCGGTCGTCGATGTACAGCACCGACGTGGCCCGGATGGTGCAGGCGCCGATCTTCCACGTGAACGGCGACGACCCCGAGGCCTGTGTCCGGGTCGCCGACCTGGCCTTCGAGTACCGCCAGGCGTTCAACAAGGACGTCGTCATCGACCTGGTCTGCTACCGCCGCCGCGGTCACAACGAGGGCGACGACCCGAGCTTCACCCAGCCGCTGATGTACGACCTGATCGAGCAGAAGCGGTCCGTCCGCAAGCTCTACACCGAGGCCCTGATCGGCCGCGGCGACATCACGGTCGAAGAGGCCGAGCAGGCGATGCGGGACTTCCAGCAACGGCTGGAGCGGGTGTTCACCGAGGTCCGCGAGGCGAAGAGCCAGCCGGACAGGCCGGCGCCGTACGTCACCGTCCCGGTGTACCCGGACAAGCCGGAGGGCCCGGACGCGACCGCGACCACGCCCGAGGTGCTGAAGAAGATCGCCGACGCGTACACCACGCTGCCGGAGGGCTTCACCGTGCACCCGAAGGTGCTGCCGCAGCTGCAGCGCCGGGCGTCCGCGATCACCCAGGGCCCGATCGACTGGGCCAGCGCGGAGATCACCGCGTTCGGCACGCTGCTGCTGGCCAACCGGCCGGTCCGGCTCGCCGGCCAGGACAGCCGGCGCGGCACCTTCGTGCAGCGGTTCGCGGCGATCATCGACCGGGTCAACGGCCAGGACTGGGTGCCGCTGCAGCACCTGGACGAGGGCCAGGCGAACTTCCACGTCTACGACTCGCTGCTGAGCGAGTACGCCGCACTCGGCTTCGAGTACGGGTACTCCGTGGCCCGGCCGGACGCGCTGGTGCTGTGGGAGGCGCAGTTCGGCGACTTCGTCAACGGCGCCCAGTCGATCATCGACGAGTACATTTCGTCCGGTGAGGCGAAGTGGGGCCAGAAGTCGGGTGTCGTGCTGCTGCTGCCGCACGGGTACGAGGGCCAGGGCCCGGACCACTCGTCGGCCCGGATCGAGCGGTTCCTGCAGCTGTGCGCCGAGAACGCGATGACGGTGGCACAGCCGTCGACGCCGGCGTCGTACTTCCACCTGATCCGCCGGCACACGCTCGGCGAGGAGCACAACCCGATGATCGTCTTCACGCCGAAGCAGCTGCTGCGGCGCAAGGAGGCGGTGTCGCGGCCGGAGGAGCTGACCCACGGCACGTTCAAGCCGGTGCTCGGCGACGCCGACGCCGAGGCGACCGCGGGCACCATCGAGCGCGTCATCCTGGCGTCGGGGCGGATCGTGTACGACCTGCTGGCCGAGCGGAAGAAGGCGGAGCCGGACAAGCTCAGCACCGCGGTCCTCCGGGTCGAGCAGCTCTACCCGCTGCCGGCCGAGGAGGTCTCCGCCGAGCTGGCCAAGTACCCGAACGCGACCGAGGTCCGCTGGGTCCAGGACGAGCCCGCGAACCAGGGCCCGTGGCCGTTCATGGCGCTGAACCTGACCGAGCACCTCGGCGGCAAGCCGTTCTACCGGGTCTCCCGCCCGGCCATGTCGGCGCCGTCGGTCGGCTCGCACGGTGTGCACCAGTCCGAGCAGTCCACGCTGCTGAAGCAGGCGTTCAGCTGACGTGTACTTCACCGATCGAGGGATCGAGGAGCTCGAGGGCCGGCGCGGCGAGGAAGACGTCACGCTGGCCTGGGTGGCCGAACGCCTCCGCGAGTTCGTCGACCTGAACCCCGACTTCGAAACCCCCATAGAACGCTTCGCCACCTGGCTAGCCCGCCTCGACGACGAAGACGACTAGTCTGAGCGAATGCCCTTCGCCAGTCAGCCCGTACGACGGGTTGCCGCGGCGGAGGGCATTCGCGCGTCCAGGCACTGGCCGCACACCATCCCGGCAGTACGCCAACTCCTCACCAACGGCCTGGACCTGGATCCTGGCGTCACGTTCCTCGTCGGCGAGAACGGCACGGGGTCGGGGGCAAGCGGGCCGGGTTCTTCCTGCGGGCCGAGACGATGCACGGGTTCTACACCTACCTCGAGCAGAACCCCGGCGCCCGGCCGGAGCCGGTGCTCTCGTTCTCGAGCAGTCTTGCCGTGGTCGGCGTACTGAATCGAACTGGCGCGCGTACCTGGATGCGCCGGCTCGGTATCTACGCCACGTGCTCTAGTCCGTGTGGGGTGGGCGGGTTCGGCGGGGTGGGTCGGGGGCGAGGGAGCCGTCGGGGGCGATGTGTTCGAAGATCTGGTCGACCAGATTGAGGACGTGCGGGTCGTCGACGGTGTAGATGTGCCGCCGGCCCTCGCGGCGGGCCGTGATGATGCCGGCCAGCCGGAGCTTGCCCAGGTGCTGGCTGGCGGTGGCGATGCTGACGCCGGCCCGGTCCGCCAGTGTGCCGACGTCGTACTCGCCCTGGGCCGCCAGTGAGACCAGATGCAGCCGCACCGGGGCGGACAGCATGGCGAAGGTGCCGGCGGCGGATTCCAGCTGGGCCTTCGTGGGTTCGGGGAACGGAGTCGTCATCGCGCAGTCATTGTGACCGCTGGAGCGGTCAGGCGGGAGCGCGGCAGGCCGTCGTGATGACGGTCTCATACTTTCGCAATTGCGAAAGTATCAAAACGATGTCAGGCTGGAACCATGTTCCGAGCCCTCCGCCCCGTGCTGATGCTGCTCGCAGTGGCGATCCCAGCGGTCGCCCTCCGGCTCACCGGCACGCACCCGCCGGCCCTGGCGTCGCTGTTCGTCTTCGGCCTGGCCGTGGTCGCCGCGTCCTTCGTGCTGGCGTGGGCGGCCGAGGCGGCGGAGGTGGACATCTCCGGCGGCCTGGCCATCGCGCTACTGGCGGTGATCGCGGTTCTCCCGGAGTACGCCGTGGACCTCTACTTCGCGCACACGGCCGGCACCAACCCCGAATACGTGCAGTACGCCGCGGCGAACATGACCGGGTCGAACCGACTGCTCCTCGGCCTCGGCTGGTCGAGCGTCGTCCTGATCAGCTTGTACGTCGCCTCGCGCCGCAGCGGCCGTACGGTCAAGACCCTCGTCCTCGACTCCGGTTACCGCCGCGAGCTCGGCTTCCTCGCGATCGCCGCGGTGGTCGCCTTCGTGATCCCGGTGACCGGCGAGATCCATCTGGTGCTCGGCATCCTGCTGCTCGCGTTCTTCGCCTACTACCTCTACCGCGCCGCGGTCTCCGGGCACGACGACGAGCCGGACCTGATCGGCCCGGCGGCCACGATCGGCGGGCTGCCGACCGTGCAGCGCCGGATCACCGTGATCGGGATGTTCCTCGCCTCGGCGGGCGTGATCCTGGCGGCCGCGGAGCCGTTCGCGGACTCGCTGGTCGAGAGCGGGCACGCGCTGGGGATCGACCAGTTCCTGCTGGTGCAGTGGCTGGCTCCACTGGCCTCGGAGGCGCCGGAGTTCATCGTGGCGCTGCTGTTCGCCTGGCGAGGGAAGGGAGCTGCCGCGCTCGGCCTGCTCATCTCGGCCAAGGTGAACCAGTGGACCCTGCTGATCGGCAGCCTGCCGGTCGCCTACGGGATCGGCGGCGGGTCGACGGCGCTGCACCTGGACGGACGGCAGGTCGAGGAGTTCCTGCTCACCGCGACGCAGACGTTACTGGGTCTCGCCGTACTGCTGAGCCTTCGGTTCCCGCGGTGGGCGGCCTGGACGCTGCTCGGGTTGTTCGCGGTGCAGTTCGCCGTACCTGGTCAGACCGGGCGGTACGTGCTGAGCGGGATTTACCTCGTACTGGCGATCGTTGCCTTCACGCGGAACCGGCGCGAGCTGCTGCCGACGCTGACCTCCCCGTTCCGCCGTACGGAAAAGCCCGCCGACGCGAAGCGCGCCGACGAGCTTGTCGGGGTCTGAGGTTCAGCTGGCCTGCTGCTCCTCGACGATGGGGCGGCGGCGCTCCTGGGGGCCCGGGCGGCCGCGGCGGCGACCGTAGAGGAACTTCTCGCCGGCCGCGGTGCCGGTGAACTTGGTGCGGCGGGCCCACTCGCGGCACTCCTCGATCACCGGGCACGACGTCAGGCACACGGCCTGGGCCTTGCGCTGCTCCCACTGGCTGGCGGTCTCGTCGTACGACGGGGCCTGGCCGACGCACGCGGCTTTGGTCATCCAGCGGTCGGCGGGGTCGGCGATCACCGTCAAGGTCGGCCTCATGGGCACTCCTGCTCCTCATCGATCGGGCGGATCGAAACGTGCTGCGGTAGGAACAGAGTGAGCCAGTCGCGTTGCCCCGGTGCGACGCGAATGTTTCCGGCGTGAAACGTCATCCGGCACAAAAGTGCCGGTGGCACCAGGCACGGCCTAGGTGCGCACCATCCGGATCTCCGGGACGCCGAAGAACGGCTCGTCGACGCGGGTGCCGTCCTCGCGGAAGCCTTGCCGGCGGTAGAAGGCCCGCGCCCGCTCGTTGCCCTCCAGCACCCACAGGGTGGCCGGTTCTTTGCTGATGGCAACCTCCAGCAGCCGGGCGCCCAAGCCGGTGCTCCACCAGGACTTGCGGACGTAGATCGCGAACAGCTCGAGCGGCGTGGGCGCGTCGTCGTCCCGGGCCGGGCCGGCCGCCGAGAAGCCGATCACCCGGTCCTCGACCCCGGCGGCCGGATCCGGATCGATCGCGACCCATCGGATCCAGCCCTCGCCGAGCGCGTGCGACCAGCGTTCGATCCGGCGGTCGATGTCGCTGGTCCGCTCCGCGAGTACGCCAGGGTCCACCAGGCCGTCGTACGCCTCGCGCCAGCAGAGCAGGTGACACCAGGCCGCAGCCTCGGCATCGTCGGTCGTCGCGCGGCGAATCTCCGGTTGCACTCAAACAGTAAAGACGATCTTCCCGAACACGTCGCCCTCATTCATCTTGGCGAAGCCCTTGCGGGCGTCGGCCAGCGGGAGCACCGAGTCGATGTGCGGCGAGATGCCGGCGTTCGCCATGAACTGGACGAGCTCAGCGAGCTCGGTCCGGGTGCCCATCGTCGAGCCCTGAACGCGCAACTGGAGGAAGAAGATCCGGTTCAGCTCGGCCGACTTCGGCGCCTGGCCGCTGGTCGCACCGGAGATCACCACGGTGCCGCCCTGCTTCAGCGACTTCAGCGAGTGCGACCAGGTCGCCTGGCCGACCGTCTCCATCACCGCGTCCACCCGCTCCGGCAGCCGGGCCCCGGACTCGAACGCGTCGTGCGCGCCGATCTCCAGCGCCCGCGCGCGCTTCCCCTCGTCCCGGCTGGTCGCCCAGACGCGGATCCCGGCGGCGCGGGCCAGCGTGATCAGCGCGGTCGCCACACCACCGCCGGCGCCCTGCACCAGCACGGTGTCGCCCGGCTTGAGCCCGGACTGCGTGAACAGCATCCGGTACGCCGTCAGCCACGCCGTCGGCAGGCATGCGGCCTGCTCGAAGCTCAGCCCGGCCGGCTTCGGCACCACGTTGTGCGCGGGTACGGCGACCTTCTCGGCCAGCGTCCCCTGATAGCGCTCGCTGAGCAGCGACCGCTTCGGGTCGAGCGTCTCGTCGCCCTTCCACGCCGGGTCCGAGATCACCGCGTGCACGACGACCTCGTTGCCGTCCGGGTCGATCCCGGCCGCATCGCAGCCGAGGATCATCGGCAGGCTCTTCTCGGCCAGCCCCACCCCCTTCAGCGACCACAGGTCGTGGTGGTTGAGAGCGGTGGCCCGGACGTCGATCGTCACCCATCCCTCGGGCACGGTCGGGTCGGGCCGCTCCCCCACCTCCAGCGCAGCGATCGGGTCGTCGGCGTCGAACTTGGCGGCGTAGGCAGCAAGCATGCGACCCAACCTACGCGCTGCCCCACCCCAAGTCAGTTACCGAATTCACCACGGGTCAGGTGCGGGCGACGCCGTCCGTTGCGGCGGCGGTGGCGACCGCGGCGGCTACTGCTGGGGCGACGCGGGGGTCGAAGGGGGACGGGATGATGTAGTCGGGGCGGAGGTCGTCCTCGGCGATCAGGTTGGCGAGGGCGTCGGCGGCGGCGAGCTTCATGCCCTCGGTGATCCGGGAGGCGTTCGCGTCGAATGCGCCGCGGAAGATGCCGGGAAACGCGAGCACGTTGTTGATCTGGTTCGGGAAGTCGGAGCGGCCGGTCGCGACCACGGCGGCGTGCCGGTGCGCGATGTCCGGGTGCACCTCCGGGTTCGGGTTCGCCAGCGCGAAGATCATCGACCCGTCGGCCATCCGCGCGATCGCCTCCTCGGGCACCGTCCCGCCGGACACCCCGAGGAACACGTCGGCGCCGTCCAGCGCGTCGACGAGCCGGCCGGAAAGCCCACCGGTGTTGGTGTCCCGGGCCAGCGAGAGCTTCACCGGGTTCAGGTCCGGGCGGTCCTCGTGCAGCACACCCTTGCTGTCGACAACGGCCAGGTCGCCGACGCCGGCCTGCAGCAGGATCCGCGCACACGCGACCCCGGCCGCACCGGCTCCGGAGATGACCACGCGGATGTCCTCGATCGACTTCCCGGTGACCCGGAGCGCGTTCCGCAGCGCGGCCAGTACGACGACCGCCGTACCGTGCTGGTCGTCGTGGAACACCGGAATGTCGAGCCGCTCCTTGAGCCGACGCTCGATCTCGAAGCAGCGCGGCGCCGAGATGTCCTCCAGGTTGATCCCGCCGAACGTCGGGGCCAGCCGGGCCACGGTCTCGACGAACTCGTCCACGTCGGTGCAGTCGAGCGCGATCGGCACCGAGTCGACACCGCCGAACTCCTTGAACAGCAGGGCTTTGCCCTCCATCACCGGCAGCGACGCGGCCGGGCCGATGTCGCCGAGCCCGAGTACGGCGGTGCCGTCGGTGACGACCGCGACCACGTTGGACTTCCAGGTGTAGCGCCGGACCAGCGACGGGTCCTCGGCGATCGCGGTGCAGACCCGGGCGACCCCCGGCGTGTAGGCCTTGGACAGGTCGGCGGCGTCGCGGACGTGCACCGACGAGGTGACCTCGATCTTGCCGCCGCGGTGCAGCTCGAAGACTGCGTCACCGGCGTACTGGTCGGACTCGGGAAGCGGCGTGGAAACGGACGGATGCGGCTGGGCGACCATGCGGGGACCCTTCGTAACAGCGAGATGGCGGTCGATTACAGTGAGTGGGCGGTTCGGTCAGTGGGTGCGTCGAACAACGCCGTGGCCAGGGGGTCACCCGTCGCACCGAGTAAACCACACACCGCACTGGTCTGCTCTGTGAGGGTCCCCACAGGGTTCCGAACAGCCCCAACAGGGTGACGATGAGGTATCGGCCGGAGTCTGCTGCCGCCACCCGGCTGGTTGCTGTGTCAGGATGCGGCATCCGACCCGGTTACCGTGCGGGACGGAATACAAGTTCCAGTGTCGAGGAGTAACAGCGATGAACATCGTCTCCACCCTCCGCAAGAGCCGCGCCCGCACCGTCGTCGCCGCGGCCGCAGTGCTCGCGCTCACCCTCTCAGCCTGCGGCAGTGACGACTCGGGCTCGGGGAGCAGCGGTGGAACCGAGGACAAGGCCGCCGCGGCCGGCATCACCCTGGTGAAGTCCGGCAAGCTGATGGTCTGCACCCACCTGCCGTACAAGCCGTTCCAGTACAAGGACGGCGCAGACGTCGTCGGCTTCGACGTGGATCTCCTCGACCTGGTCGCCAAGGACCTCGGCCTGGAGCAGGAGGTCGTCAACATCGAGTGGGCCCAGGTCACCTCCGGCGCCGCCTTCGCGGCCAAGAAGTGCGACATGGGCATGGGCGCGATGACGATCACACCGGAGCGGCAGGCCGCGATCAGCATCACCGAGCCGTACATGGACGCCACCCAGGTGCTGATGGTCAAGAAGGACTCCGGCATCAAGAGCCTGGCGGACCTGAAGGGCAAGAAGATCGGCGCCCAGGCGGACACCACCGGCAAGAAGTACGCCGACGACAACGCCGCGGCCAACGGCTACACGGTGATCCCGTTCAACGACCTGGCGCTGCAGACCAACAACGTCAAGTCCGGCCGGGTCGACGCCGCCATCAACGACAACGGCGTGCTCTACGACTTCGTCAAGGCGAACCCGGACATGGAGATCGCGACCGAGTTCAACACCGGTGAGCAGTACGGCTTCGCCGCCCTCAAGGACGGCAGCGGCCCGAAGCTGGTGGCCAAGTTCAACGAGCTGCTGGCCAAGGCCAAGTCGGACGGCCAGTACAACGAGATCTACAAGAAGTGGTTCGGGGTTGAGCCGAAGAAGTGAGCACGTCGACCGAAGCCGTTGAGCGGAAGGGGCTGAGCCCGCGGCAGCGGGCTCGGCGCTCGCGCGGGATCCAGTACGCGGTCCTCGTCGGCCTGGTCGTGGTCGCCGTGTTCACGGCCGACTGGGGCCAGATCGCCGAGGTCTTCTTCAAGCCGGAGTACATCAAGGCGGCGTTCGAGGACGGCCTGCTCCAGGCCCTGGTCAAGACGCTGGAGTACACCGCCGGCGCCTTCGTCATCGGCCTGGTCGGCGGCACCGTGCTGGCGCTGATGCGGCTCAGCAGCGTCGGCCCGTACCGGTGGCTCGCGACGGCGTACATCGAGTTCTTCCGTGGCCTGCCGGCCATCGTGGTGTTCATCGCCTTCAGCCTGCTGCCGCTGGCGTTCGAGGGCCTGACCATCCCCTTCGATCCGTACGGCGTCGTCTGGCTGGCGCTCGGCATCGTCGCCTCGGCCTACATGGCCGAGGTGATCCGGGCCGGCATCCAGGCGGTTCCGAAGGGACAGATCGAGGCGGCCCGCTCGCTCGGCATGCCGGCCGGGCTGGCGACCCGGAAGATCGTGCTGCCGCAGGCGTTCCGGATCGTGCTGCCACCGCTGACGAACGACCTGATCCTGCTGGTCAAGGACTCCTCGCTGGTCTTCATCATCGGCGTCTCGGCGGAAGGGTACGAGCTGACCGGCTTCGGCCGGGACCTGGCCAACACCTACTCGAACCTGACCCCGCTCGTCACCGCCGGCTTCTGCTACCTGATCATCACGCTGCCGCTGGGCATCCTGGTCCGCCGGCTCGAGGCGCGCGCTGCGAGGAGCCGCTGATGGCACTGGTCGAGATCAAGAACCTGCACAAGTCCTTCGGCAGCAACCACGTCCTGCGCGGAATCGACTTCACCGTCGAGCAGGGCGAGGTGGTCTGCGTCATCGGCCCGTCCGGCTCGGGCAAGTCGACCCTGCTGCGCTGCGTCAACCTGCTCGAGCAGCCGCAGGAGGGGCAGGTGTTCGTGCGCGGTGACGACATCACCGATCCGGACTGCCACCTGGACGCCGCCCGGCAGCAGATCGGGATGGTGTTCCAGCAGTTCAACCTGTTCCCGCACCTGAACGCGCTGGCCAACTGCACGATCGCCCAGACCACCGTGCTGAAACGCAAGCCGGCCGAGGCGGACAAGATCGCCCGGGCCAACCTGGAGCGGGTCGGCCTGAGCGAGAAGGTGCTGGCGTACCCGGCGCAGCTGTCCGGCGGTCAGCAGCAGCGGGTGGCGATCGCCCGGGCACTGTCGATGGACCCGGCGCTGATGCTGTTCGACGAGCCGACCTCGGCGCTCGACCCGGAGCTCGTCGGCGACGTGCTCACGGTCATGCGCAAGCTGGCACTGGACGGGATGACGATGCTCGTGGTCACCCACGAGATGGCGTTCGCCCGCGAGGTCGCCGACCGCGTCGTCTTCATGGACGGCGGTGTCATCGTCGAGCAGGGCCCGCCGGCCGACGTGATCGGCAACCCCAAGCACGAGCGCACCCGTACGTTCCTGCGCCGCGTGCTCGACCCGACCCACGTCGAGCCGACCAGCTGACGTTCGTTCGCCGCGGAGGCCCGGTCTTGTCCACAAGGCCGGGCCTTCGCCGTGCATTGCGGCGTGTGAGAGTGGAAGATGTACGGCGTGGTGGGACGATCGCCCGCCGGACTCGAGGGAGGCAGTGTGGGCAGCAGGGGACGATCCGCCGAGGTCCGTCTGAGTATTCCGGCGGACAGTGCGTACATCGCCGTACCGCGGTCGGTGGTGGGCAACCTGGCGGCCCGTAACGACTTCACCGTGGACGCGATCGACGACCTGCGGATCGCCGTCGACGAGGCGTGCGCGCTGCTGCTGCCGCAGGCGTCCGACGGCGTGCTGGACTGCGTGTTCGAGATCGACCCGCCGCAGCTGACGGTGCGCACCAGCGCCGTCGTGCCCAACGGCTGGCGTCCCGACACCTCGTCGTTCGGCTGGACCGTGCTGACCGCGCTGGTCGAGTCCGCGGCCGCCGAGACGATCGACGGACGGCTCACCATCACCGTGACGGCGACCGCCACGGCCACGGAGACCCTGTGAGCGAGCGCAGCGAGCGAACGATGAGCAGAGCACCGTTGTCGGTCACGCTGGAGCCGAGCGCCAGCGAGGCGGAGGCGTGACCGAGGACATGACCCTGGGCGAAGCTCAGGACTCTCCAGATCTGCGTACGCGGACGGCCGACTTGTTCCGGGCGATGTCCGCCGCCGACGGCCCGGGGGACCCGGCGTACGGCGGTGCCCGGGACGGCCTGGTCGCGCTGCACATGCCGCTCGTGGAGCACCTGGCCCGCCGCTTCCGCAACCGCGGCGAACCGTACGACGACCTCGTCCAGGTGGCCACCATCGGCCTGATCAAGGCGATCGACCGGTTCGACTCCGATCGCGGCGTGGAGTTCTCGACGTACGCGACGCCGACGATCCTGGGCGAGATCAAGCGGTACTTCCGGGACAAGGGCTGGGCGATCCGGGTGCCGCGGCGGCTGCAGGAGCTCCGGCTCTCCCTGACCGCCGCGACCGCCGAGCTGACCCAGGAGCTGGGCCGGGCCCCGACCGTCGCCGAGCTGTCCGACCGGCTGGGCCTCTCACCGGACCTGGTGATCGAGGGGCTGGAGTCCGCGAACGCTTACAACACGCTGTCCCTGGACGCCCCGGACCAGAACGAGACCGACACCACGACGGTCCTGGACGGCCTCGGCGGCGAGGACGAGGCGCTGGAGAGCGTGGAGTACCGGGAGTCCCTCAAACCGCTGCTGGCGCAGCTGGACACCCGGGAGAAGCGGATCCTGACGCTGCGGTTCTTCCGCGGCATGACGCAGTCCCAGATCGCCGACGAGATCGGCATCTCCCAGATGCACGTCTCCCGCCTGCTGGCCCGCACGCTCACCGAGCTCAGAACCGGCCTGCTCAAGGAATAGCTACAGGACCGGGCGGTCCTTGGTGGGGTCGTCCGCGAGGGCTTCGGTGGAGGCCTTCCGGAAGATCGCGACCAGGACGAAGAGGGCCGCCAGGGCCAGTGCGACGGCGATCGGCTTGGTGCCGCCGCCCCAGAAGCTGTACGCGACCAGGATCTGGATCAGCTGCGCGAACACGGCCGGCCCGCGGCTCCAGGTGGACGCGCGCGACAGGCCGCGGGCGACCAGGCCGAGGCCCACGCCGTACAGGATGAAGAACGCGGTGGTGGTCAGCCCCATGAAGAGCCGCGAGCCTTGGATCGTTAATGCTTCGGCAATTCCGAGAACGACGAGCACGAGCCCTTCCGCAGCCACCACAGCCGCGGCTAGCTTGAGCGGTCTCGGTACGGCGGCAGCTGGGGGGTCGGTCGGCACTTCGCCAGCTTAGTGCCCCGTGCCGTTCGAGTAGTTCGGGCGCAAGGGACGATCACCCCCTCTTCCTGCGAGCCCAATCCTCGCGGGAACCCCAGCCCCACAGGGATCTGAGGTCGTGCGTAACCAAAAGGCCGTTGGATCGGTTACTTGCAGTGAACGGGTGAGTGCAAGAACGAGTCTCTGTCCGGTTACCGGACGGGGTGAACGGCTGCGCACCGGTTCGTAGTGTTAAGGAAGTGTTGTGATCGGATCGACAACTCCAGAACCCTTGTTTCACTCAGCCGAGATTGGGAACATGGTCTCGTTCGTGAAAACGTTCACAACACGTTCCTGGATCGAACACCCTCGCACCTCGAAACCCCCTGTGCGAGCTGAACTACGAGTAAAGCCGCGCTGACTGGGCACAGACCAGGCTCACAGCGTATGACAACTACTGAGAGAGATGGGATCCGCCATGGATTGGCGCCACCGGGCCGTTTGCCTCGATGAGGACCCGGAACTGTTCTTCCCCATCGGCAACACCGGGCCCGCGATCATGCAGATCGAGGAGGCCAAGCAGGTGTGCCGTCGCTGCGACGTGCGCGAGCAGTGCCTCGCGTGGGCGCTGGAAGCCGGCCAGGATCACGGAGTCTGGGGTGGGCTGAGTGAGGACGAGCGCCGCGCTCTGAAGCGCCGCAACGCTCGCGCCCGCATCCGCACCGCCTGAGCAAGATCTTCGAGGCCCCGCGGAGAATCCCGCGGGGCCTTTCGCTTTCCCCTGCAAGTTCCCCGGCAAGCTTCGGCGCTACTCCTTGACCGGAAGGTCGAGGGTGACCTGAGCGCCGGACTTCCCGTCATGACGGGGCCCGAAGTCGAGAGTCCCGTCCAGCTCACCGATCACCAGGGTGCGGACGATGGACAGGCCGAGGTTCCCGGACAGCTCCGAGTCGAAGTTCGCCGGCAGCCCTTGCCCGTCGTCGATCACGGTGACGTGCAGGCGGCCGACCGAACGCTCGGCCCACAGCTCGATGGTGCCGCTGGCCGTACCACCGTCACGCGACCGGAAAGCGTGCTCCACCGAGTTCTGCATCAGCTCCGTCAGCACCATCGCCAGCGGGGTCGCGATCTCGGAGTCCAGCACGCCGAAGCTCCCGGACCGCTTGGTCTCGACCGAGGTGGCGACCGTGGACACGTCGGCCACCATCGCGCCGACCCGGTCGGCGACGTCGTCGAAGTCGACGTGCTCGTCGAACGACTCCGACAGCGTCTCGTGCACGATGGCGATCGACCCGACCCGGCGGACCGCCTCGGCCAGCGCGGCCTGGGCCTCCGGCACCGTGATCCGCCGGCCCTGCATCCGCAGTAACGCCGCGACGGTCTGCAAGTTGTTCTTGACGCGATGATGAATCTCCCGGATGGTCGCCTCCTTGGTGACCAGCTCCCGCTCCCGGCTGCGCAGCTCCGTCACGTCCCGGAGCAGGATCAGCGCCCCCACGTGCTGCCCCTCGGCGCGCAACGGGATCGCGCGCAGGAACAGCGTCGCGTCGGCGTTCTCGATCTCGAGCTCCTTGGCCGCGCGCCCGGTCAGCACCGACGCCAGCACGTCGTCGACCTTGTGCCCGCTGTGCAGCAGCTCGCCGGAGATGTCCTTCAGCCGGCTGCCGACCAGGTCGGTGACCAGTCCCATCCGCCGGTACGCCGACAACGCGTTCGGGCTCGCGAACGTCACCATCCCGTGCCGATCGACCCGGATGCACCCGTCGCCGACGCGTGGGGTGGTGGAGAGCAGCCGCTCCCCGCCGTACGGGAAGACGCCGTCGGTGATCATTCGGGCCAGGTCGGTGGCGCTCTGCAGGTAGGCGATCTCCAGCCGGGACGGGGTCCGGACGCCGAGCAGGTTGGTGTTCCGCGCGATCACCGCGATCACCCGGGTGCCGCGCCGGACCGGGATCGTCTCGACCCGGACCGGCACGTCGTCGCGCCACTCCGGGTCGCCCTCGCGGCAGATCCGGCCGCCGTCGTACGCCTGGTCCAGCAGGTGCCGGCGGCCGCGTGGGATGAAGCTGCCGACGATGTCGTCCAGGTACGCCGTCGGGCCGGTGGTGGGCCGCATCTGCGCCCCGGCCCAGAAGCCGAGGCCCTCGGTGTCGGGCAGCCAGAGCACCAGGTCGGCGAACGACAGGTCGGCCAGCATCTGCCAGTCGGAGACGAGCAACTGCAGGCGGTCCAGGTCGGCCTGGTCCAGGGTGGTGTGGTTACGGGCCACGTCGGTCAGAGACGGCACGGTTCGATGCTACCGACGGCTCATACCAGTACCCGCTGAGGTCCACTCGACAAGTGGGTGTATCTAGGTGTTGATTGATCAGGCACGGATGAAAGGATGCTTCGGTGGAGTCGACGTACTGGCAGGACGTGATGGCCGCGGACTACGCGGTACCGCGCGACCGTGGTCTGACCGACCTCACCGAGGAGCTCGTCCGCGGCCTCGCCAGCACCAACCCGCAGATCCGGGACGCGCTGGCGTACCCGACGCTGGCCACCTGGCTGGAGCGCGGGGTGTACGACGACCTGCTGCCGGGCTTCGGCGACGGTCTGTGTGCCGGCCTCGCGTACGGCCTGGGTGAGGACGGCACGGACACCGTCTTCCGGCGGTCGTTCACCGCGCTGACGCTTGCGGAGGTGATCCACCGCGACAACGCCGAGTTCCTGGTGCACGACGAGGTGGTGATGCGCTGGGGCGACCGGCTGGCCACCTGGCTGCTGCGGGAGCGCGACCTGCGCGGCTACGTGCCGGACTGCGGGTGGGCGCATGCCGTTGCCCATGGCGCGGACGCGATCGGCGCGCTGGCCCGGTCGCGGCACTGCGACACCGGGGTGCTTCGGGCGCTGCTCGACGTACTGGCCGACCGGATCGTGAAGGACACGCAGTACCGCTGGGTGCACGAGGAGCACGACCGGGTCGCGCATGCGGTGATGACGATCCTGCACCGGAACATGCTGACCAGCGACGAGCTCGAGCGCTGGCTGAAGCCGGTGGCCGCGACTGCCGCCCAGCAGCCGCTGATGCACGAGACGTTGCCGGAGTGGCCCACTCCCTCGGTCTTCAACGCCCGTGGTGTTCTGCACGTCCTGCTGAGCCAGCTGGCGATCGGCGTGAAGGGGTTCCCGATCCCGGGTGACGACGAGCTGTTCGGCCGGCCGATCGAGGCCCGGGCCGACATGCTGCTGATGCTCACCGAAGCAGTGCAGGCCTCCCAGCCCTACATCTACCGCCCGGCCGCTACCCAGTCTTAGGTACGGAGACAGTCGCGACGACGGCACGGTGGTCGCTGCCCTCGATCGCGTACGTCGTGAAGCGCCCCGGCTCGAGTTGCCGGGTGATCAGCACGTGGTCGATCTGCGTCCGCGTGACCGCCGGCCGGTCCGACGGCCAGGTCCCGACGAGGCCTGCGCCCGTCAGCGACGCGACACTGCGGCAATTGGAGCCGAGCGCGTACCGGAAGACCGCGTGATCCGTGGTGGCGTTGAAGTCGCCGGCCACGATCGTCGGCGGATTCTGCGCGCACCACTGCCGGAGGACGTCGAGGTCCTGCTTCCAGGTGGTCACTTCGGCCGGCAACGGCGGGAAGCCGTGGTACGCGATCAGCCGCAGGTCGCCGAGGTTCCCGCCGGTCACGATGATGTGCCCGAAGGTCGTGCCGAGCTGGTCGGCCTGGAAACGCACAGTGCCCAGCGACGACGACACCAGGACGCTCGTCGCGCTCTCGACCGCCTTGCTCGGCTGCAGCGTGTAACCGTTGTACGCAAGGCCTTGCAGGTGTGCCCGGATGTCCTCGCGGACGTCGACCTGTGCCTCCGGCAACGAAACCAGGTCGGGCCGGCGCTCCCGGATCACCTTGGCCACCGCTCCGGCGTCGGCGCCGCCGCCGAGCACGTTGGCGACCATGATCGTCAGCACCCGCGCGCCGTCCGACGGCGGGTCCGCGTCGGAGAACTGCCGCGGCGCCGTCAGCACCGCCCCGGTCAGCGCCAGGCCCAGCACGAGTACGGCGGCGATGCGCCAGGCCCGCCGTACCAGCATGAGCAGGCCGAGCAGCAGCAGAACAGCCAGTCCCTGCGGGCGAAACGCCACAAGTTGCGTGAAAGGGGTGACCTCGTCTAGGCCGTACAGCTCCGGATACAGCGGGACGGCAACGATCAGCAGAAAGAGAACGGACAGCACGACCCGCCGTACGAACCATGCTCGTTCGTTGTCCATGAACCACCCTGGTACGAGTGCCTGATGTTACCCGGCACTTAGATCTGGTCCCGTGTCGGGTCGAACGGTAGCGTGCTCCGTTGCGCCTGTGTCCCGAGGAGGTTTGCAGTGTCCCGATTGTCCGCGGTCAGACCCGCGTACTGGATCTCCGGCGTTCTGCTGGCGATCGCGGTCGTGGTGCCGCTCCTGGTGTCGACGTACGCCAGGGACGAACCCCGCCTGTGGGGTTTCCCCTTCTTCTACTGGTACCAGTTCCTCTGGGTCTTCCTCTCCGCCGCCCTGGTCAGCATCTGCTACAAGCTGGTCATCACCGAGGAGCGCAAGCGACGGGCGGCGCAGGGCCTTGGTGACCCTGACAAGCCGGCTGCGGCGAAGGAGGGCGACCAGTGAACCACACAGTCGACTGGGTCCAGCTCACGATCGTCGTACTCATCTTCGGCGCCGTCACCGCGATGGGCTTCATGGCCGCTCGCTGGCGCAGCACCGGCAACCTGGACAACCTGGACGAGTGGGGTCTGGGCGGCCGCGGGTTCGGCACCTTCATCACCTGGTTCCTGCTGGGTGGCGACCTCTACACCGCGTACACGTTCATCGCCGTACCCGCCGCGATGTACGCCACCGGTGCGATCAGCGGCTTCTTCGCGGTGCCGTACACGATCGTGGTCTACCCGATCATCTTCATCTTCATGTCCCGGCTGTGGTCGGTCTCGCACCGCAACGGCTACGTGACCCCAGCCGACTTCGTGCACGGCCGCTACGGCAGCAAGTCGCTGTCGCTGGCGGTCGCGGTGACCGGCATCCTCGCCACGATGCCGTACATCGCCTTGCAGCTGGTGGGTATGCAGGCCGTGTTCGAGACGATGGGCCTGGGCGGCGACAACCTGCTGGCCAAGGACCTGCCGCTGCTGATCGCGTTCGCGGTGCTGGCGGCGTACACGTACTCCTCCGGCCTGCGGGCGCCGGCGATGATCGCGTTCGTCAAGGACGGCCTGATCTACCTGGTGATCGCGGTCGCGATCTTCTACCTGCCGCACGTGCTCGGCGGCTGGGGCTCGATCTTCGACGCCGCGGAGGCCAAGCTCACCGCGACGAACCCGAACACCGGCAAGCCGGTGGGCGCGTTCATCCCGGGTGAGACGGGCTACTCGGCGTACTGGACGCTGGCCCTGGGCTCGGCGATGGCGCTGTTCATGTACCCGCACTCGGTCACCGCGGTGCTGTCGACCAAGAACCGCAACATCGTCCGGCGGAACGCCGCGATCCTGCCGGCGTACTCGCTGCTGCTCGGCCTGCTCGCGCTGCTCGGCTTCATGGCGATCAAGGCCAACGTGGACGTGAAGGGCCTGGACGGCATCGCGAACCCGCAGCTGGCCATCCCGCGGCTGTTCGACCAGGAGTTCCCGTCCTGGTTCGCCGGGATCGCGTTCGCGGCGATCGCGGTCGGGGCGCTGGTGCCGGCGGCGATCATGTCGATCGCGGCCGCGAACCTGTTCACCCGCAACATCTACCGCGACTTCCTCAAACCGAACGCGTCGCCGGCCCAGGAGGCGAAGGTCTCCAAGCTCGCGTCGCTGGTGGTGAAGCTGGGCGCGCTGGCGTTCGTCCTCACGCTGGACAAGACCCTCGCGCTGAACTTCCAGCTACTGGGTGGCATCTGGATCCTGCAGACCTTCCCGGCGATCGTGGTCGGTCTGTACACCAGATGGTTCCATCGCTGGGCGTTGCTGGCCGGCTGGGCGGTCGCGATGGTGTACGGCACCCTCGAGGCCTACAACGTGGTCAACCCGGCGACCGGCAAGCACTTCGGTGGCTCGGTCACGAACATCCCGTTCACCGACACCCAGGCCTACATCGCGTTGACGGCCTTCGGGCTCAACCTGATCGTGGTCGTCGTGCTGACGCTGGTGTTCCGGGCGGTGAAGGTGCCGGACGGTGTGGACAGCACGCACGCGTCGGACTACCGCGCCGACCAGGGCGACCCGGGGGTGAAGGACCTTCCGGAGCTGCTCGACGAGGGCGGCGCGGCCTCGGCCAAGTCCTGAGCCGACCGATGGCGGTCCCTTCTCCGGAAGGGGCCGCCATCACTCTTTGCCGTTATGTCGACACGCTGCGGGATCAGCTTGCCCGGGATTCCGAGTCCGCCACGGCAGAATCGCGAGGGTGCTGCTGGTCCTCCTCGTCATGGTGCTCGCCGCGGGTGCGGCCTGGGCAACGGGTGGACGCCTCACCAGCCTGGCCGACAACTCGCTGACCGGCGTGCACTGGCTGGCCGCCGCCGCGATCGGCCAGTTCCTCGGCGCGATCATCGGCAGTACGGCGTACCCGGTCGGGCTGGTCGGGTCCGCGGTCTGCATCGCGGTCTTCCTCCGCCAGAACCTGCGGCATCCCGGTGTCGGACTGCTTGCCCTGGGCTTCTTCTGCAACGCCTTGGTGGTCGCCCTGAACGGCGCGATGCCGGTCGACGCCGACGCGCTGGCCCGCGCCGGCGTCGGGCCCTTCACCAGCTCACCGCGCCACGAGTTGTCCGATGCGACGACCCGGTTGCCGTGGCTCGGCGACGTCGTACCGGTGGCCCTTCCCGGGCTCGGCCAGGCGGTCAGCCCAGGAGATGTCCTGATCGCCGCCGGAGCGGGCCTTCTGCTGTACGCCGGAATGGGCGGGTCGCACCGTATCCCGGCCACCGAGGCGCCGGTCTGGGACGACCTGAAGCCTTGTGCGGGAACGCCTGCGCTGCTTCGCCTAAAAGCGGAAGCCCCGGCCGATCACCCTCCTGAGTGACTCGACCACCACCGGGTCGTACTCCGCCCCGATCCCCAACCCGATCGACTCCATCGCCTTCCCCGGCGACTGCCCGGTCCCCTCACCGACCAACTGCTCATAGGCCAACGCCACATTGACAATCCCACTCTCCACGGGGATGTCGGCGTTCTTCGCCCGGCCCTGACGGTAAGGGTCATTCGAATGCCGCACGATCTCCGCCACGTGTTCGAGGACACCTGACCTTTCGATGACCGCTGCCCCGATCTCCGCTGCTCGCTGGCGCTCCGTCCTGGTCCGGAGCAGCGAAGCCCCGCCAGGACTGGGATCCGCCAACGCCAACTGACCGACTCCGGACAGCAGCGCGGCGTACTCCAGCGCCTCCATCCGCGACGGCGTCAACCCCAGATCGTGGCCCAGCGCAACGGCCAGCTGCGCCGTCCGCGCGTTCTGCCCAGGGCTGCTGAACCCGGCGATCTCCGTACTGCGAGCCATCGAGCGGACCGTTGCCCGATACGTGCGTTGTGCCGACGCGAACCGCCGGAACGCGAATTGCGTCAGCAACAGCGGAACCACCACCAGGGGGACGGCCCAGAGGCCGATCAGGGACGTGCCGGCGGCGAGCAAAATGCCGCTGATTCCCATCGCCAAGCCGATCCGTCCCATCACCGCCAGCTCATCGCGCAGGGCTGCGGGGAACGGCCGATTGTCCCGCTCCGTCTCCTGTCCCGCGCCGACCAGGGCGTCCACCACTCCAGCGGCCAGCACTCCGAGGAGCATCGCGCCGGTCAGCGGCAAGGCATGCGTCCAGGAGCCGTTCCAGGACAGGTCGTCGGGCGTGACGAGGTTGAAAGCCACCGCGGCGCAGGCCACCGAGAGCACGCGCCGGCTGGAGATCACCAGATCCCAGGGCAGCCCGGCCACGGCGCGCGGAAAGATTCCGGCGAGCGTGGCGACGCCGGTGACCGCGATGACCTGTGCGACGTCGGGAGGAACCTGCACAGCCGGCTCGCGGATCATCACGTAGGCCAGCGCGGCGCTGGTCGCGATCGGCGCCCGGTTCCGGCTCCGGTCCACCCGGAACTGCACCATCTCGCCGATGGCGATCAGCAGCCCGAACGCGATGGCGAAAGGCCACTCGGTCAAGCCGTGCCCAACCGTGAGGATCACCCCGACCAGGCCGACCGCGCCGCCTGCGGCGGCCAGCACGACTCCGCTGCCCAGCCGCCGTTCCTCGTATCGATAGCCCTGCAGGTCGCCCGGAATGGTCATGCCGGTCCCGCCGCCGAGCCGGACGCCCCGCCGCCGCTGCCGAGACTCAGGTCGTCGTGATCGAGGCTGGCCTGCACTGTTTCGTCCGGTGCCGGCTGGTCGGCCGCCGCGGCGCTCCAGCCCTGGGTTTTGATCACCCGGACGAACGCGTCGACCAGGTCGGGATCGAAGTGCGTGTACTTGTCCTGGACGAGGATTGCCAGGGTCTCCTCGACGCTCCGTGCGGGCCGGTAGGACCTGGTCGAGGTGAGACAGTCGAAAGCGTCGACGATGCCGATGATGCGCGCGAAGTAGGGAATACCGGCTCCGCTGAGGCCGGCCGGATAGCCGGATCCGTCGTATTTCTCGTGATGGTGGAGCACGGCCGACTTCACCTCTTCGAGGAACGGGATGTTGCCGATCAGCTCGACCCCACGTGCCGGGTGCAGCCGGATCGCGTCCATCTCGGAGTCGTCGAGCTTGCCGGGCTTGCGGATGATGCTGGTCGGCACTCCCACCTTGCCGACGTCGTGCAGCAGACCCGCGTGTTCCAGGGCGTTCTGGCGATCATCGGGCAGGCGCAGGTACCGGCCGAGCATCCCGACGCCCGCACTGACACGCTCGGAATGTCCCCGGGTGTACAGGTCCTTGGTCTCGATGACCTGGATGAAGGCGCGCATCGTCGCGGCCTGGGCAGCGCGCTCGGCCTGGTACTGCGACAGCGCCCACCGGACGACGATCAGCGGCACGACCACCAGGAAGCAGGCGACGATGTTGAGGCCCCCGATCCACATCACCGCGAGCAGCACCCCCAGAGCGCTGTAGCCGAGCATCGGCAGGAAGGTCGGTCCGATCACCGACCGGAGGAATTCGACAACCCGCACCTGTCCCTCGAGCCACAGGATCAGGCTGACCAGGAGTGCGTTGGTCAACTGGTGCCCGATCGTGCCGGCGACGGCGGCCGCGACGGTGATCGGGATGTGCTCGAGAGCGTCGGCGCCGATCGGCCCACCGACCGCGGCATACGCGAGACCACCGCCGCCGGCAGCGAGCACCCGGTAGGACGGGTTGAAGATTCGCTTGATGACGGGCGACGGCTGCCGTAACTGGGCCAGGTAGCCGAAGACGGAGACAGCAACGGCGTACCAAGGGCCGGCAATGACAAAGACCGCTACCAGCGCGACCGAGTCGAGGGCAGCAGGATGATTCGGCAGCACCCGGAACCGGAGAGCCCCGCCGACGAGCATGAGAAGGCACAGCGCAAGCGTCGTGTAACCAAAGGTGATCTTGGTGAGAGCGATGATCCACACCGCCAGTGCAGCCACGGCGACCGCGGCAACCGCTGCTCGTAGCAGAGAAGCTCTCACTGGGGCGCCACCTCAAGCCTTCCGCTACGACACAGTTCACCAGTCCCAGCTGTCGTTCGTCATGATAGTCACCTCCGAACAGCGGCGTAGTCTCGAAACCCGCGGAAGCAGGTTCAGGGGGGCAGACAGCGCATCGCTGACTCTTGGCTGGAATTTTGCTCATCCGACGTGCGCCAAAACACTGTAAGCCAGACCGTGACCCGCCGCACGAACTGAAGAGTCCCTCGGGATATGAGAGACTGTGACTCTTTGCAGTTGTAACAAGGAGGCTTAGGAATGGGCAAGACCGGCCGCAAGCGCCGCGCACGCAAGAAGAAGGGCGCTAACCACGGCAAGCGCCCCAACGCCTGACTCAGGCGGCTACAGACAGCGAGGACCCCGGCCAAAACCGGGGTCTTTGCAATTTGGTTACGGGTCGGTTCAGACCTCTGCGCACAGAGGTCTTGTATTCGGAGCGTTCGCATCCGAATACCGAATGCAATCTTCAAACGATCGTTGGACTTTCCGGTCCGCCGAACCATGCGCACACCGCCGATCCAAGCCAAACCGGTCCAGTCATCGCTTTGGACAACGCCAGCGCGTGACGGCAGAGCCTCCTAGAGTTAGCGGGGGCTCCGGCACCGACCGTAGCCGGTTGAAAGCCGCTGCGTGAGGGGAGGTGGGTGACGTGATCACGGACAGTCTGGGCGAACTGCTGCGAAAGTACCGGGCCCGCGCCGGCCTCACCCAAGCCGCCCTCGCCGAGAAGGCCGGCCTCAGCGAGCAGGCGATCAGTGTCATCGAGCGCGGCACCAGGAGCCGTCCCCGGGTGGCCACCATCCGGGTGCTGACCGAGGCCCTCGAACTGGACCAGGGCGAGACCGCGCACTTCCTCGCTGTTGCGCGAGGCAAGGGCCGTGGCCCACGAGCCCATGGGCCGGAGACTCCGTCCGCCGAGGTACTGCCGATGCCGTGGCAGCTACCGCCGGCCACCCCGGACTTCACCGGTCGTGCGGCGCAGATCGAGGCGGTCCTGTCCGCGCTTCGCGATCCCCGGCGCAACGGAGCCGTCGGCCTGGTCGCGGTGACCGGAATGGGAGGCATCGGCAAGACGGCCCTGGCGATCCAGGCTGCTCACAAACTCGTGGGCAGCTATCCCGACGGCCACCTGTATCTCAACCTCCGTGGTTACGGGCCCGGCAAGCCGATGACGAGCACTGAAGCCCTGCGCCAGTTGCTTCGCTCCCTCGGGCTCGATGTGCAACTGATCCCCGAGGGCGTCGAAGAGGCGGCTGCGCTGCTGCGGTCCCAATTGGCCGGCAGGCGGATGCTGGTGCTGCTCGACAACGCGACTGACGTACCGCACGTCCTTCCCCTGCTGCCGGGCAGTCCTGGGTCGGCCGTGATCATCACCAGCCGCGGGTCGATGGCCACGCTGGCCGGGGCCCGGCAGGTCAGGCTCGACGCGTTGTCGGAGTTGGAGTCGGTCGAGTTGCTGTCTGGGGTCGTCGGCGCCGACCGGATCGCGGCCGAGCCGGCCGCTGCGGAGAGTCTCGCTCTGCTCACCGGCCGGCTTCCCTTGGCGGTCCGCTTGATCGGTGCGCGGCTCACCGCGCGACCCACGTGGCCGATCCACCACCTCGTCGATCTCCTGCAGGACGAGGGCCGCCGGCTCGACGGCCTGGAAGCCGGCGAGACCGGCGTACGGGCGAGCATCGCGAGCTCGGTCCAGTTCCTCGAGACCAGCGAGCGTGGCCTTGATCGCGACGCCGCGCGAGCGTTGCCGCTGCTTAGCGTGCCCGACGGATCGGACCTGCTCACCGCCGTCGCCGCCCACCTGCTCGACGTCCCGGTCCTCCGCGCCGACGCCATCCTCGAACGCCTCGTCGACCTCAACCTGCTCGACTCGGTCGCTCCGGAGCGCTACCGCTTCCACGACCTCATCCGCGCCTACGGCCGCGAGCTCGCGGACCAGACGCTGACCCCGGCAGAACGTGACGCCGGACTGGAACGCATCGTGCGCCTCTACATCGGCTGTGCTTGGCGCTGCCATGCGCTGACCCACGAGGCGAGCCCCCGGCTGGCGCTCGCCACGATTCAGATCGAGCCGCTCCCCGCTCTCGCCGACCTCGACTCGGCCCTGCGCTGGTTCGACGACGAGCAACGCAACCTGACCGACCGCGTCGCGCAGGCGACGACGTCGGCGCTCGCGGGGACGGCGCTGCTCCCGGAACTGGCGCTCGCACTGTTCGGATACTTCGAGCCGCGGCGTCGCTGGGTCGAGATGGGCGAACTCGGACGAGGGGCCGCGGAGCTGGCCGCGCAGCATGGTCTGCCGTTGATGGCCGCCTGGCTCGAGCACGACAGCGCTATCCCTGAGGTCGAGAACGGCGGTCTGGAGTCGGCTGCCGAGCACCTGTTCACCGCGCTCGAGATGTTCCGCGCGCAAGCAGACATCGCCGGTCTGGCACGCTGCTGCTCGTCGCTGACATACGTCCTCGGCCACCTCGGCCGAATCGACGAAGCGTTGGCGTTCGGCAACGAATCGCTCCGGCTCAGTCAGGAACTGGGCGACCCGACGCTGGAGGGGGTCGCCTACACAGCGGTCGCCGGACTGCACAACCAGGCGGGCGACCACCGCCGCGCGGACGAGGCGTTCCGACACGCGATCGGCCTGGCCGAGAAGTCCGGAGACGCGCGTTCGGTCTACAAGCGCTACATCAACGCCGGTTTCTCGCACCTGCTGGTCGGACGGCACGACGACGCCGTCAGCTGGACTCTGCAGAGCCTCGCAATCGCGGAGCAGACGAAGGACGACATTCGCCTGACCGAAGCCCACCAAACTCTTACCCTCGCCTTGGCAGCGCAAGGGGATTTCGACCGCGCACTCGGCCATGCCGAGGCGGGACTCGCCTCCGCCCGGCGGGCCATGAACGCGATTCGGGAAGGCCGTCTGCTGCTCGAGATCGCCCGCATCAACGCCGCCGCAGATGATCGTTCAAACGCGCTGACAAATGCCGCCGCGGCGGCCGCAGTACTCGAGACTGTTTCACCGCTTCATGCCGCTTACGCCAAGGAACTTTTGGCGCTGTTACGGCGTGGAGACACCTACAGCTACATGTTCACAACGCATTCGATCTGAGCCGCGGCGCGTTCAGTCGGTGGTGGTGATGGTGGTTTCGACCTGGATTTGGGTGAGGCGGAGAAGGATTTTCTGACGGAGTGCGTCGGGGGCGTGGTCGGAACCGCAGGAACGGTGCACGAGTTTCTTCACGCAGCGCTCCAGGTCGTACTCGTCCAGGCACGGCGCGCACTCTTCGAGGTGCTGCCGGATCTCGTCGGTACTGGCGCCCTCGAGCTCGTTGTCGATGAAAAGGTACGCACGCTGCAGGATCTCGCTGCAGTCGATGTCGTGGTGCTCGCCGCAGCTCACGACTCCTCCTCGGTTCCGGTCTCGTCGGACGGGATCAGGCCCCGGTCGCGCGCGTAGTCGCCCAGCAGGTCACGCAGCTGGCGCCGGCCACGGTGCAACCGCGACATCACGGTGCCGACCGGCGTACCCATGATGTCGGCGATCTCCTTGTACGCAAAGCCCTCGACGTCGGCCAGGTAGACGGCCAGCCGGAAGTCCTCCGGGATCGCCTGCAGGGCCTCCTTGACGTCGGAGTCGGGCAGATGCTCCAGCGCGACCGCCTCGGCCGACTTCAGGCCACCGGGAGTGTGCGACTCGGCGGCGGTCAGCTGCCAGTCCTCGATCTCCTCGGTCGGCGACTGCGTCGGCTGGCGCTGGCGCTTGCGGTATCCGTTGATGAACGTGTTGGTCAGGATCCGGTACAGCCACGCCTTCAGGTTGGTGCCGGGCGTGAACTGGTGGAATGAGCTGTACGCCTTCGCGAAGGTGTCCTGGACCAGGTCCTCGGCGTCCGACGGATTACGGGTCATCCGCATCGCCGCGGCGTACATCTGGTCGAGGAAGGGCAGCGCCTCGCGCTCGAAGCGCGCGGTCCGCTGCTCGGGTGTCTCGGTCGTGGTGGGAGTCGGCATCGGGATCGAGAATACCGGGGTCTTCCCGCCGGTCCTCGCCGGAGCCTCTCTCGTCGCCATCATGCCCGGCACAACACGCCCGGGCGCGGGGGCATTCCCCGTACGGCGGCGGTGGTCAACCGGTGACCACTATCCGGACACTTCGCGGCTGACCCACTCGAACACGGCCTCGACCAGCAGCTGGTGGGTCTCCTGCTGACTGAGCTCGGCGCGCTTCGGCACCTTGAACGAGTGGTCGGCATCCGGCACCACGGCCATCTCGGTGAGCGGCGGGAACTCCTCGGGCATCCCGAACGGGTCCCGCTCCCCCTGCACCACCAGCGTCGGCAAGCCGGCACTTTGCAACTCGTCCACCCGGGACTTCTCCGGCTTCCCCGGCGCATGTAGCGGAAAGGCCAGAGCCAGTACGCCGGATGACCCCAGACTGCTCGCGGTCCGGCAGGCCACCCGGGCGCCGGCGCTGCGGCCGCCGACCACCAGCGGCGTCCGGATCCGGAGCTGGCCGATGATCGCGATCCAGGCCTCGTCGAGGATCTTCGGGCCGGGGGCAAGCTTCTTCCCGGCATGCCGCCAGGGCTGCTCGATCAGGAACACGTTGATGTCCTGCTTCGGCAGCCGGGACGCCAGCGCGGCCAGATCGGCCGACTCGATTCCGCCCCCGGCGCCGTGACCGAGGGCCAGCGTCGCCACCGGTCGCCGGGCCCGATGCGCCACGATCCGGGCGTCCCCGTGCGGCGTCCCCACAATCCGTTCGTCGGTCACCGCCCCATCCTGTCATCACTTCAGCACCGATCGGTGGTGTCGGCGCGGTGCGTCAAAGGACACGGTGGGTCAGAACAGCGGGGGTTCCTTCGGCTCCTCGGGTTTGTCGAGCGGGTCGACGCCGTCGGGTGGGAGCGGGTCGACCAGGTGCGGTCCGTTGTTCTTCACCGAGCTGACCGCCTTGGAGACGGCGTACGCCTCGAGCCGTCCGGGTGCGGCCGGGACGAGCAGGTCGAGCAGGTCGTCCTTGTCGGAGTTCAGCGGGTTGAGCCAGGCGTCGTACCGCTCGCGCTCGACGAGCAGCGGCATCCGGTCGTGGATGCGGCCGAGGTCGTCGGTGGACGAGGTGGTCAGGACGGTGCAGGTCCACAGCCAGGCCTCGTCGGACTCCGGGTCCTCAATTGTCTGGTCCCGCCAGATCTCGTAGAGCCCGGCCATCGCCAGGATGCCGCCGTCGGCGGGGCGGATGAAGTACGGCTGCTTGACCGGCTTGCCGTTCACCTTCTGCTCGGACTTGTACCACTCGTAGTACCCGTCGGCGGGGAGGATGCAGCGCCGGGTCGCGAACGCCTTCTTGAAGGCCGGCTTCTCCGCGACCGTCTCCATCCGGGCGTTGATCAGCCGGTTCCCGATCGAGGTGTCCTTGGCCCAGGACGGCACCAGCCCCCACTTGACCGTGGTCAGCTTGCGCACCGTCTCCTCCGGCGCCTCGCGGTTCTTCCGCTCGACCACCGCGATCACCTGGTCGGTCGGCGCGACGTTGTAGTTCTCCCCCACCTCCTGCACGGACTCGCGCACGTTCCCGGACTCGATCTCGAACTCGGCCACGAGGTCGGACGGATCCCGGCTGGACGCATACCTTCCGCACATACCGACAGCCTAATCAGGTCCACCGACAGTGGCAGCGGACAAGCGGCGACGGATCGCCGTCGCCGCC
>NZ_JBFAHB010000051.1:60518-71360 GCF_040653975.1 Kribbella sp. NPDC050820 | reverse complement strand
CCGCCGGCGCAAACATCCCGGCCGCCCCGTGGGGCGCCCCCGTGCCTTAACCCCCCCCCCCCACCCCCCCGAGGAGCCCCTCCCTCGGGTGCTTCGGCCTGCCCGTTTTCAGGTGCCTGCGGACTGCGTTGACACACTCGCAACGATGTAGCTAGCGTTTCGTGCAGCATATGTTTCAACTGAGACGAGGATGTGGGAGATGGATGCGGCAACCTGGGGGTTGATCATCGCGACGTTCGTCGCGTGCTTCGTGGAGATGGTGGAAGCCACCACGATCGTGATGGCGATGGGGTACACCCGGAGCTGGCGGTCGGCGCTGGCCGGCACGTTCGCGGCGCTCGGCGCGCTCGCGGTGGTCACCCTGGCGGCCGGGTACGCACTGGCGAACTGGCTGCCGGAGTCGGCCCTGCAACTCGCGATCGGCGGCCTGCTGCTGATCTTCGGGCTGCAGTGGTTGCGCAAGGCAATTCTGAGATCATCCGGGCGCAAGGCGATCCACGACGAGGAAGCGATCTACAAGGAAGAGGTCGCCGCGGCCAAGGCGGCCGGTGAGAGCGCGAAGGGCCTGGACCTGTTCGCGTTCATGGTCTCCTTCAAGGGCGTCTTCCTCGAAGGCATGGAGGTCGTGTTCATCGTGCTGACGTTCGGCCTGAACGCGGACAACATCCCGGGCGCCGCGCTCGGTGCGATCGCCGCCGTGGTGATCGTGCTCGGCGTCGCGGTCGCACTCCGCCGCCCGCTGTCGATGATCAACGAGAACCTGCTCAAGTACGGCGTCGGCCTGCTGCTCGCGTCGTTCGGCACCTACTGGGCGGTCGAAGGTCTCGGCATCTTCCGCGGTGACCGGGAGAGTCTCGACTGGCTCGGCCACGACCTGATGCTCCTGGTCCTGCTGGCCGCGTGGTTGCTGCTCAGCCGGATCTTCGTCGCGGTCCTGCGAGTGTCCGCGGCGCCGGTGGCAGCGGCCGAGGTTGCTGTGGAGGTGAAGAAGTGAAGTTCCTCAAGGCCTTCGGGCAGTTCTGGTACGACTTCATCATCGGCGACGACTGGAAGATCGCCGTCGCCGTGGTGCTCGCGCTGGGCGTGACGCTCGTCGTGATGGCTACCGGCGTGCTGGGCGACACGGCGCTGACCGCCCTGGGCGGGGTCGCGATCTTCGCGGCGTTCGCCATCAGCCTGGCGATCGACGTCCGCCCGAAACGCTGACCTCTTCAGTTGGCGCTGTAGCAAACACAACGTCTTCTCAGAATCTCGTAGTGTCTGCTACAGTGCCGGAGAGGCGCCCGTTCCCCTTCCGTATCGGAGGTCCCGAAGTGTCCGATTCACCGGTGATGCGCGACACCGCCGAGGCGGTGCTCGGCCTCCTTCCCACGGACGTGCAGTACGGCGACATCCGCGTCGTACGGCGGACGCACGAGCAGGTCCTGGTCGAGCTCGACGGCCCCGGCGAGGTCGGGTACGACGACTCGACCGGCCTCGGACTGCGGGTGCTGATCGGCGGTCAGTGGGGGTTCGCTGCCACGCACCGGCTCGATCGCCGCGGTCTCGACGCCGTTGTAGCGCAGGCGGTCGGCCAGGCTCGCGCAGCCGGCGGTGGTGGGCGGGTGTCGCTCGGGTCGGCGGTGACGACCCGCGACCGCTGGAGCTCGCCGATGCAGGTCGACCCGTTCACGGTGCCGCTGTCCAGCAAGCTCGACCTGCTGGCGGCGGCCGTGAAGGAGGCGTCGACCGCGGGGCCGCTGGTGCAGCAGATCGAGGCCTCGGTGGACTTCTACCGCGACGAGAAGGTGTTCGCGAACACCGACGGCGCGCTGATCGAGCAGACGCTGACCGAGTGCGGTGGCGGCCTGATGGTCAACGCCAGCGACGGTGACGACCTGCAGCGGCGGTCGTTCCCGCAAGGTGTGCCGCGGCAGATCCGTGGCCAGCGCGGCGACTTCGCGACCGCGGGGTACGAGCATGTGGTCTCGCTCGGCCTGGATCGGGAGGCGGCGCGGATCGCGTCCGAGGCGGTCGCGCTGCTGTCCGCGCCGCAGTGCCCGGACGAGATTACGACACTCATTGCTGGTAGCAACCAATTGGCGATGGTGCTGCACGAATGCGCCGGTCACCCGATGGAGGCCGACCGGGCGCTCGGCACCGAGGTCAGCCTGGCCGGCGGCACCTACGCGACTCCCGAACGGCGGGGGAACTTCCGCTGGGGCTCCGACATCGTCTCGGCGTACGCCGACGCGACGATCCCGGGCGCGCTCGGCTCCTTCGGGTACGACGACGAGGGTGTGCCGGCGCAGCGGACGCAACTGGTGAAGGACGGGATCTTCGTCGGATATATGTCGGGTCGTGAGTCGGCCGGGGCGCTCGGTCTGGAGTCGACCGGGCAGGCCAAGGCGGACGGGTGGCAGCGGCTGCCGTTGGTGCGGATGACGAACATCTGCCTGGAGCCGGGGGAGTCCTCGCTGGAGGAGATGATCGCCGGCACCAAGCGCGGCATCCTGGTCGACACCAACCGCGGGTTCTCGATCGACGACCAGCGGATGAACTTCCGGTTCGGCACCGAGATCGGCTGGGAGATCCGCGACGGCAAGCTCGGGCGGATGCTGAAGAACTGCACCTACCAGAGCGTCACGCCGCAGTTCTGGGCCAGCCTCGACGCGCTCGGCGGACCGGACGAGTGGAAGGTGCACGGCGTCCCGTCCTGCAACAAAGGTGAGCCGCTGCAGGTTGCGCACGTCGGCCACGGCACGGTCCCAGGTCGCTTCCAGAAGGTGCAGGTAGGACGATGAGCATCCAGCAGTCCCAGGTCGAGCAGGCCCTCGAGATCCTCGGCGAGGGCACCCGCCTCGACGTCCTCGGCGAGCACGCCGACCTGCTCCGCTACGCCGAGTCCCAGATCACCGCCCAGCACAGCGAACGCCGGCTCCGAGTCCGAGTCCGCACCACCCGCAACGGCCGCTCGGCCGCAGGCTCCCTGGAAACCCTCGCCCCCGACGCAGTCCGCACACTCGCAAACCGCCTAGAAGCCGCGTTGGCCGATCTACCTCAAGCCTCCGCAGCTACAGATTCCTTTGCCGTGGATCACTCCACTGAAACACCTCACGTGGCTGCTGCCGACTCGGTACTGCAAGCAGACCCCGCGGACCGACACCGGTGGTTTGCTGGTGTACGCGACGGGTTGGATTCGTCGACGACGCTTGGGGGTGCTATTCGGTTTGAGGTGTTGGATCGGGTGGTGGCGGACTCCGAGGGGTTGTTTCGGGCTGAGACGTTGACGAAGGCTGCGATTCAGGCGATTGCGAAGAGAGGCGACAACTCGGTCAGTGTGCGGTACATGCATCGGGATGCGGACCAGGTGCCGGTGGGGGAGATCGCGGGGAGGCTGCGGGAGGCGCTCACGCCGCTGCCGACGAAGGACGCGCACCACGGGCCGTGCCGGGTGCTGCTGAAGCCGCAGGCCGTGATCACGTTGATCGCGACCTACGGGCACTTCGTGCTCGGCGCGACCGGATACGCGACCGGCCGCTCGGCGGTGGCCGGGCGGCTGGGGGAGCGGGTCGTGAGCGACCTGCTCAACCTGGTCGACGACGGCGCCGACGCCGCCGGCCTGCCCAGCGGATTCGATGCTGAGGGCAACGTACGCCGCCGCACCCAGCTGATCGAGAACGGCGTGCTCACCGGCGTCGTCTCGGACCGCCGCCGCGCAGCAGTCACCGGCGGTGTCCCCACCGGGCACGCCGTACCCGACGGCTGGCGGTTCGGCGGCGACCCGAGCCCGTCGAACCTACTGCTCGCCCCGGGCGACGCGACCGACGAGCAACTCCTCGATGACTGCGGCAGCGGCCTGGTCGTGAACCGCCTCGACTACCTCCGCTCCCTGCACCCCAAGCAGACACTCGTCACCGGCACGACCCGCGACGGCACCTACTGGGCCGAAGACGGCGAGATCGTCGCCTGGCACCCGCAAGTACGGTTCACCTTCCGGATGGACGACGTACTCAACGCGGTCCTTGCCGTCGGCAACACCCGGGAGTGCGGCGACACCACCTTCATGGACAGCGTCGTCGTCCCGTCCCTGCTGATCGACGCCGCCCCCCTCACCCTCCCCTGATCCAGCAGTGCCCCGCGTGACGCGTGCTCATAACTCCGCGGGGCACTGCTGCACCACTCACCCGGAGACTGCATGCCCTCGGTCATCCCCCTGCTCAACGGCTACTCCCTGACCTCGGACCAGGGCAACCCGGCCTTCTGCTCGGTGCTGCTCGTCGAGAGCGGTGACGAGCGCGTGCTGTTCGACTTCGGTCACGTCGGCCGACGCCGCATCCTGCTGACCGCCTTGAAGGATCGCGGCCTGGAGCCGGCCGACATCACCAAGATCGTCGTCTCGCACGGCCACTGGGACCACCTCCAGAACGCCGACCTCTTCCGCGACGCCGAGGTCCTCATCCACCCCGCCGAGCTGCGCAACCTAGCCGACCCACCAGCCACCGACTTCGGTACGCCGCCCTGGGCCAACGCGATCCTGTCCGGTCTGAAACTCCGCGAGACCGGTGAAGGCGACGAGGTGATACCCGGCGTCACGGTGATCGAACTCCCCGGGCACACCCCCGGCTCGATCGGCCTGCTCGTGTCCGACGGCACTGTGCTCGCGGCGGACGCCGTACCGACGCTTGCTGTCTTGCGGTCCCGCAAAGCGTCCGGTCGGCCGTACGACCGGGAGCAGGCGGATGCGTCGGTCGAGCGGGTCGCCAAGCTGGCGGATGTCGTGTATCCAGGGCATGACCGCGCGATCCGTGGGTTCGACTACATCGGGGATGCGACACCACTCGGGTTCCGGGTGCCGTGAGCGAAGGAGTTGCTGTGCAGACCACGCCGGACCGGACGCCGAGCATGCAGGAGGACCCACCCGAGGTCGGGGTGGCCGCCGCGACGCGGTTGCTGCAGTCGGAGTACGGGATCGACGCCGAGGTGTCGGACCTGCGCAGCGAACGGGACCGGAACTTCCTCGCGCACGCCGCCGACGGCCGGCGGCTCGTCGTCAAGGTGTCGAACACCGGCGACGACCCGCAGCAGATCGCGATGGAGAACGCCGCGATGCAGCACGTCGAGCAGGTCGATCCCGACCTGCCGATTCCGCGCGTGCTGACCAGCCTCGACGGCCGTTCGGCGGTGACCGTCGAGGCCGCGGACGGGCGAACGCATCTGGTCCGCGTGATGACGGTGATGCCCGGTGAGGTCGCCGACCTGATGGCGCTGCCCGAGTGGTTCGGCGCCGAGTTCGGGTCGGTGAGCGCGCGGCTGACGCGTGCACTGCAGGGCTTCGGGCATCCGGCGGCGTACCGGCGGCTCGACTGGGACCCGCGCATCGTGACCACCTTGCGGCCGTACGCCGACCGGCTGCCGGACGACACGCGCCGGGTCCCGATGCATCGCCTGCTCGACCGCTTCGAAGGCCTCGACGCGGCGGCGCGGGAGCTGCCCGGGTTCGTGCTGCACGGTGATGTGACATTGAGCAACGTGCTGCTGCAGGACGGCGGCATCACCGGTGTGATCGACTTCGGCGACATGCACCACACGGCTCGCATCGCGGAGCTCGCGATCAGCCTGACGTCGCTGCTGCGTGAGTCCGACGACCTCTGGCGGGACGCTGGCCGGTTCCTCGACGGCTACCAGCGAGTGCTGCCGCTCGAGCCCGCTGAGGTCGAGCTCATCGGCGAGCTCGTCCTGGCCCGCTCCGCCGCGAGTGTCCTGATCTCGGCCTGGCGCGCGCCGCTCTACCCGGACAACGAGGAGTACCTGACCAGTCTGGTCGCGGGCAGCTGGCGCATCCTCGACGAACTCACCGACGTACCGGCGGGTGACCTCGCCGCCCGCTTCCACAGCCTCTGCGGGACCAAGCGCGTCCGCTCCGCCCAAGCAGCCGATCCGACCTTGCTGGTACGGCGGCAAACCGCGCTAGGCGGTCAGCTGTCGCCACTGTTCTACCGCTCACCGCTGCAGGTCGTCCGGGCGGCCGGCGCATGGATCCACACGGCGGACGGTCGCCGGTATCTCGATGCCTACAACAACGTTCCCGTGGTCGGGCACGCCCATCCGGCCGTCGTACAGGCGATCTCGCGGCAGGCCGCCGTACTCAATCTGAACTCGCGGTACCTGCATGCCAACGTGGTCGAGCTGGCCGAGCGGTTGACGGCGTCGATGCCGGACGGGCTGGACACGTGCGTGTTCGCCAACTCCGGCAGCGAGGCCAACGACCTGGCGTGGCGGATGGCACGCGTGGTGACCGGGCGGGGCGGTGCGATCGTTGCCGACCTCTCCTACCACGGGGTCAGCGAGGCAACCGCGGCCTTCTCGACCAACACGTACCCGCCGGAAGCCCGCCCGCCGCATGTTGCGATTTTCGAAGCACCCCGCCAGGTCACCGACGACGGTCCTGCGGCCGTGCAGCGCGTCCGGGCGGCGCGAGCGGATCTGCAGCGTGCCGGGCACGACCTTGCCTTGCTCGCGGTCGACACCGTGTTCAGCAGCGCGGGGATCCTGACGCCGGCCGACTCGTTCATGCGCGGGTTGCAGGACGAGGCGCAGGCGTCCGGTGGGTTGTTCCTGGCGGACGAGGTGCAGGCCGGCTTCGGTCGTGGTGGACGCAATCTCTGGCGGTTCCAGGACTTCGGGCTGACACCGGACTTCGTCACGCTCGGCAAGCCGATGGGCAACGGTCACCCGGTCGCGGCGCTGATCACCCGCCGGGAGATCGCGGAAGCGTTCGTCGAGGTGGACGAGTACTTCAGCACCTTCGGCGGCAACCCGGTGTCGTGCGTCGCGGCCCTGACCGTGCTCGACGTGATCGAGCAGACCGGCCTGGTGCAGCGCTCCGGCCAGGTCGGCGCCGAGCTCCGCGCCGGCCTGGAGGCTCTCGTCCCGAATGTCCGCGGCCAAGGCCTCATGGTCGGAGTCGAGCTGCCCGACGCGGCCGACTTCGCCGAACGGTTGCGGGAGTACGGCGTACTCATCGGAACCACCGGTCCCGGCGGAGGCGTGCTGAAGATCCGCCCACCGCTGATCTGGGAGTCCGCCGAGGTCGAGCAGTTTTTAACCGCGTTCCAGAAGGCGCTCGGTTAGCTACTGTTGGCGCGTGCGCGAACTGGTTGTGCTGGGCACCGGAAGCCAGGTGCCGTCGCGGGAACGCACGCAGAACGGCTACTTCCTGCGCTGGGACACCGACGGGTTCCTCTTCGACCCGGGTGAGGGCACGCAACGCCAGATGCTGTACGCCGGGGTCCCGGCCGGCGCGATCACCCGGCTCTGCGTGACGCACTTCCACGGCGACCACTGTCTCGGCGTGCCCGGCATCGTGCAGCGGCTATCGCTGGACGACGTACCGCATCCGGTCCGGGCGCACTACCCGGCGTCGGGCCAGACGTACTTCACCCGCCTTCGGTACGCCGCTTCGTTCTACGAGCGAGCCGAGTTGCTGGAGGAGCCCGTCGAGGAGGACGGCCTGCTGTCGGTCGGGCCGTTCGGGCAGCTGTGGGCCCGCCGCCTGGAGCACCCGATCGAGTCCTTCGGCTACCAGCTGATCGAGCCGGACGGCCGCCGCATGCTCCCCGACAAGCTCGCGGAGTACGGCGTGGCCGGCCCGGCGATCAGCCGGCTGCAGGAGACCGGATCGATCGACGTGGACGGGCGGAAGGTCACGATCGAGCAGGTCAGCGAGCCGCGGCCCGGTCAGCGGTTCGCGTTCGTGATGGACACGCGGCTCTGCGACAACGTGCTCAAACTCGCCGACGGCGCCGACCTGCTCGTGATCGAGTCCACCTACCTGTCCACGGAGTCGACCCTGGCCCGCCGGTTCGGTCACCTGACCACTCGGCAGGCCGCCCGGGTGGCTCAGGAGTGCGGGGTCCGCAAGCTCGTCCTCACCCACTTCTCCCAGCGCTACCTCGACCCGCAGGCCTTCCACGACGAAGCCGCCGAGGAGTTCTCCGGCGACCTCGTCGTAGCATCCGACCTGACCCGGACCCGGGTCCCACCGCGCCGCTGACCGTCAGCGCAGGGTGCGGAAGAACTCGCGGACGTCGGCGAGCAGCAGGTCGGGGACCTCGAGGGCGGCGAAGTGGCCGCCGCGGTCGACGTCGGTCCAACGGGTGATGTTGTTGTCCTTCTCGGAGTACCGGCGGATCGCGACGTCGTGGGCCAGGACCAGCGCGGCCGTCGGGACACCCGAGTACTCGCGGGTCTCGCCCCACGCCTGCTCCTGCGCGTAACCGACGTACGCCGCCGATCCCGCCGTGCCGGTCAGCCAGTAGATCATCACGTTGGTGAGCAGCCGGTCCTTGCTGATGATCTCCTCGGGCAGCGTCTCCATCGGGTAGGTCCAGGCCCGGAACTTGTCCATGATCCAGGCGAGCTGCCCGACCGGTGAGTCCGTCAGTCCGTAGGCGAGGGCCTGCGGCCGGGTCGACTGGATGGCGATATAGCCGAACTCCTTCTGCATGAACTCGCCGATCCGGCGGATCCGGTCCTGCTCCAGCGGGGTGAGGCTCTTCAGCTCCTCGTCGCTGAGCGGGAACGTCGGCAGGTTGGGTCCGCCGTTGGTGTGTACGCCGACCACCTTGTCCTTCGCGGCCCGGGCCACCTCGGGTGATACCGCGCCGCCGATGTCGCCGCCCTGGACGCCGTACCGCTCGTAGCCCAGCTGCTCCATCAACTCGGCCCAGGCCTGCCCGGTCCGGGCCCGCGTCCAGCCGCCCTTGCTGACCGGGCCGGAGAAGCCGAACCCGGGCAGCGACGGGATCACGAGGTGGAAGGCGTCCTGGGCTTCGCCGCCGTGCGCGACCGGGTCGGTCAGCGGTCCGATCAGGTCGAGGAACTCCACGATCGAGCCCGGCCAGCCGTGCGTCAGGACTAGCGGCAGCGCGTCCGGCTCGGGCGACTTCACGTGCAGGAAGTGGATCAGTTGGCCGTCGATCTCGGTCGTGAACTGCGGGTACGCGTTGAGCTCGGCCTCGGCCTGGCGCCAGTCGTACTCGTCGCGCCAGTAGTCGACCAGGCCGCTCAGCCAGGAGACCGGCACACCGGTGTCCCAGTCGTCGCCGGGGAGCGGGGCCGGCAGCCGGGTGTTGCGCAGCCGGGCGGCCAGGTCGTCGAGGGTGCTCTGCGGGATGTCGATGCGGAATGGCTTGATCATGTCTCGACTCTGTCAGCCGGTTAGGACAGTTCCGGTCCTAGCTGGCTGACAGAATCAGGACATGCTCGAAACTTCGGCCCGGCTGCTCAAGCTGCTGTCCCTGTTGCAGCTCCCTCGCGAGTGGAGCGGCGCAGCGCTCGCGATCGAGCTCGGGGTCGACGTGCGGACCGTTCGCCGCGACGTCGACAAGCTGCGCAACCTCGGCTACCCGGTGGACGCCGTACCCGGGGTGGCCGGCTACCGGCTCGGCTCGGGTACGGCGCTGCCGCCGCTGCTCTTGGACGACGACGAGGCGGTCGCGGTCGCGATCGGCCTGCGCGCGGCCGCGACCGGGAACGTGGCGGGCATCGAGGAGTCGTCGGTCCGGGCGCTGACCAAGCTCGAGCAGGTCCTGCCGTCCCGGCTGCGTCATCGCATCAGCCTGCTCCAGTCAGTCGATGTGACGCCGTCCGGAGCGGCGGTCGTGCAGCCGGACGTCCTACTCGCGGTGGCCGCGGCCTCGCGCGATCGGCAGCGGTTGCGCTTCGACTATCGAAGCCATGACGGTACGTCGAGCGTCCGTACGACGGAGCCGCATCGCCTCCTGCATACCGGACGCCGGTGGTACCTGGTCGCCTGGGACGTCGAGCGCGAGGACTGGCGGACCTTCCGCCTCGACCGGATGGAGCCGCGGATCCCGACCGGCCCACGCTTCGCACCCCGCGAGGTCCCCGATCCGGACCTCACCGCCCGCGGTGTGGCCTCCGGCGGCTACCGCTACCAGGCCCGTTTCCGCGTCGACGCCCCGGCCGAGCAACTCGCCGACCGCCTGTCGCCGAGCGTCGCCACCCTCACGCCGCTGGCCGCGGACACGACCCAGGTGGACACCGGCGCCAACTCCCTTACCGAGCTCATCCTCTACATCGGTCTCCTCGGCTACCCCTTCGAAGTCGAGTCGCCGCCCGAGCTGGTCACCGAGATCCAGACTTTGACCGCTCGCCTGACCGCGGCGCTGCCGTCCGGCGGGTAGCGTTCGGTCATGTCTCTCGACGGCTTGCAGGATCGGTACGTCGACACGGTGCTGGGCCGGATCCGGTTGCGGGTCGGCGGATCAGGGCCGGCGATGGTGTTCTGGCCGAGTCTGATGATGGACGGGACGCTGTGGTCCGGGCAGGCGGCGCACTTCGCCGACCGGTTCCAGGTGATCCTGGTCGACCCACCCGGCCACGGTGACAGCACACCGCTGACCGGACCGTTCAGCTTCGAGCAGTGCGCCGAGGTGATCACTAAGATCCTCGACGACCTCGGCGTCGGCAAGGCCCATCTGGTCGGCAACAGGTGGGGCGGCATGATCGGCGGCACCTTCGCCGCGCTCCATCCCGACCGGATCGGCGTCGCCGTACTGATGAACGCGACCGCCTCACCGGCGGGCCTGCGGCAGAAGGTCGAGTACGGCGTGCTGACTCGATCCGCCCAGCTCATCGGAGGCGTCCGCGGGCCGCTGGTCCGGCCGGTGATCGACGCGTTCCTCGGCCCGACCGCCAAGCAGGAGAAGCCCGCGGTCGTTGCTGCAGTCAACGATTCGGTCCGGCGGGTGGACATCACCTCCGGCCGGCACGCGGTCACGAGCGTGGTCCCGCGGCGGGCGGGGCGGGGGCACCAGGGTTGGGAGGAGCCGAGGG
>NZ_JBFAHB010000051.1:0-60508 GCF_040653975.1 Kribbella sp. NPDC050820 | reverse complement strand
ATCAGCGCAAGCTGTTTGCGCAGATCCGGACGCCGGTGCTGGTCGTCGCGGGCGCCGAAGACGCCACCTTCCCGGTCGCGGAGACCGAGGAGATGGCGGACGCGATTCCCGGCGCGCGCTTCGTCGTACTCGAGCAGTCCGCGCACCTTGCCGCGCTCGAGTCACCGGCCGAGGTCAACGCGCTGATCGACGACTTCCTCGCCGACAACCCCTGATCAGTAATCCGTGGATGCGCTGACGTGCGCCCAGGCGGCGGCTTCTTCGGCGCGCGAGCGGGAGGCCTGGTCGGCGTGCTGCAGGGCGTCCTTTCCGAGCAGCAGCCGCAGCGGCGGGGTGTCGAGCGCGACGATGTCGACGATCGCCCGGGCCGCCTTGGCCGGGTCGCCGGGCTGGGTGCCGTCGGTCTCCAGCCGGTAGCGGTTCATCGCGCCGACGGTCGAGTCGTAGTCGGGGTCGACCGGCGCCAGCGTCATCGACGAGCCGCCCCAGTCGGTCCGGAACGCACCCGGCTCGACGATCGTCACCTTCATCCCGAACGGCGCGACCTCGTTGCTCAGCACCTGCGAGAACCCTTCGACCGCGTACTTCGCGGTCTGGTAGGCGCCCATGCCCGGGGTGCCGCCGGCCCGGCCGCCGATCGACGAGAACTGCAGGAAGTGGCCGCTGCGCTGCTGCCGGAAGACCGGCAGCGCGGCCTTGGTGACGTTGACGAGCCCGAACAGGTTCGTCTCCAGCTGGGCCCGGAAGTCCTTGTCGGTGGTCTGCTCGATCGCGGCGCTGTTCGCATAGCCCGCGTTGTTCGCGACCACGTCGAGGCCGCCGAACTCGTCGAGAGCGGTCTGTACGGCGGCGCGCGCGGCGGCCGCGTCCGTCACGTCCAACGCGATCGCGCGGACCTGGTCGCCGTACTGGTCGACGAGGTCTTTGAGTTGCTCGGGTTTGCGGGCGGTCGCGACGACCCGGTCGCCGGCGGCCAGAACCGCCTCGGTGAGGGCGCGGCCCAGCCCGCGGGAACTGCCTGTGATCAGCCAAGTTTTGGTCATGTGAGTGCTAACCAACCAACTGGTTGGTTGTATTCCCGGGTAAGCTGAGAAACATGCAGAGGAACGCCGACCGGACCAGGGGCCGGATCCTGGCCGCCGCCACCGAGGAGTTCGCCGCTCGCGGGATCGCCGGCGCGCGGGTGAACCGGATCGCCGAGGTGGCCGGCTGCAACAAGGCGATGCTGTACGCGTACTTCGGTAGCAAGGACGGCCTGTTCGACGCCGTCTACACCGTCGCCGTCGACACCTACCTGGCCGAGGTCGGGTTCGACACCACCGACCTGCCCGGGTACGCCGGCCGCGTCTTCGACTACTTCGAGGAGCACCCCGAGCACCAGCGGCTGAACGTCTGGTACCGCCTCGAGCGCCCCGAGGGCAGCGCGCTGGAGGCGATCGTCGCGGTCAACAAGAGCCGCCTCGGCGACCTCGACCGGGCCCAGCGATCTGGCGTCGTACCGGGGAATTTCACTCCTGCCGAGCTGCTCGCCCTGCTCCAGGCGATCGCCACCAGCTGGTCCTCGATGAACCCCGAGTACGGCGCCTCCGCACCCGACCGAGCCGCCCGCCGCGCCGCCGTCGTCGAAGCCGTCCAGCGACTCCTGTCCTAGGTGAGTGTGGCGCAGGCCACTCGTGATTCTCAGGGAACTCATCGGTTGGCCAGAAGGAGTTCTCAGTTCGGCGCGCTCTACTCGAAGGCAGAGGGAACTGGCCGAGGAGGGCACCGGGACATGAACGAGAACGCGGGACAGCAGGGGCAAGGACAGGGTGGGGCGGGGCAGCAGCCGGGGTACTGGCCGCCGACGGGTCCGCAGCAGTCTGTTCCGTACCAGGGTGGTCCGTACTACGGCGGTCCGCAGCAGGGTGGCCCGCAGCCGTACGCCGGAATGCCTTACTACCCGGGCTATTACGGCCCTCCGCAGCAGCGCCCGCCGAGGAAGCGGGGCCGCCGGCTGCTCGGCGCCGGGGCCATCGGTCTCGCCGCTGCACTGGTCGCCGGATCGGTTGCCTGGGGCATCGATCAGCGTGTGGCCAACTCGTCGCAGCTCTCCCAGCAGCAGCTGGACCCGGCCGCGGTCGCGGCGAAGGTGTCGCCCGGGCTGGTCGACGTCAACACGGTGCTCGGCTACGAGAACGCCCGCGCCGCCGGGACCGGCATCGTGCTCAGCTCCGACGGTGAGGTGCTGACCAACCACCACGTGATCGAGGGCGCGACGTCGATCTCGGTGACCGACATCGGCAACGGGAAGACGTACACCGCGAGCGTGGTCGGGTACGACGAGGACCACGACGTCGCCGTACTGAAGCTGAAGGACGCCTCCGGGCTGCAGACCGCCAAGATCGGCGACTCGGACAAGGTCAAGGTCGGCGACCAGGTGGTCGGGATCGGCAACGCCGGCGGTGACGGCGGTACGCCGAGCTACGCGCCGGGCACCGTGACCGCGCTGAACCAGTCGATCACCGCGACCGACGAGAACGGGCAGGACCCGGAGCACCTGACCGGCATGATCCAGACTGACGCCAACATCCAGGCCGGTGACTCGGGCGGACCGCTGGCGAACACGGCCGGCGAGGTGATCGGCGTCGACACGGCCGGCTCGGGCGGCAACAACGGCGGCGCCGGCCGGCCGGGACAGGCGGCCGCGAGCACCGCCACCGCGGCGACCGCGACCCTGGCGTCGGCCGGTGGCACGACGACCACGACCGCAGACGGCAACGGGTACGGCGACCCCGGCAACGGACCGTTCGGCGGCAACGGCCTCGGCGACGGGAACGGGTACGGCAACCCCTTCGGCGACGGCAACGGATCAGGCAACGGCGACGGATCGGGCAACGGCAACGGCGGTTCGAACGGGTCGGGTCAGAGCACCACGCAGGGCTTCGCGATCCCGATCAACGAGGCGATGGAGATCGCCGACCAGATCCAGGACGGCAAGGCGTCCGACACCGTGCACATCGGCGAGTCGGCGATGCTCGGAGTCTCGGTGGTCCCGGACGCGGACACCACCGGCGCCGTGGTCGGCGACGTACTCGCCAACGGCAAGGCCGACGAGGCCGGTATCACCGCCGGTGACGTGATCACCTCCTTCGCCGGCGAGACCGTCGAGTCGCCCGACACGCTCTCGACCCTGCTGAACCGGCACCACCCCGGCGACAAGGTCGAGGTCGGCTGGGTCGACCAGAACGGACAGCAGCACAAGGCAACCATCGAACTCATCACAGGCCCGGTCCGCTGACCCCAGCGCTACCCCCCGCTGAAGCGGACCGACTGGTCGGGCCCGGCGCCTCCTCCATCCCCCCACGAGGCGGCCGGGCCCGATCGCTGTCTTCTGTCAGGAATCAAGAAGCCCAGGCCAGCGCACCGCGCTTAGCGTGAGTGTCATGGTCCTCCGACGCCTCGTCCCCGCCGCGTACCGCCCGGTGCTTGCCCACCGGGTGCTCCGGCGGCTCATCCTCGGTTTCGCGGTCTCGTTCCTGGGTGACGGGATGAGCTTCGTCGCGGTGGCCTGGCTCGCGATCGAGCTTGCGCCGGAAGCGTCCGAAGGGCTGTGGGTCGGCGGCGCGGTGGCGGCGTACACCTTGCCGGGTGTTGTCGGCGCGCTGGCGTTCGGCCGCCGCCTTCGCCGGCTGCCGGCCAAGCGGGTGCTGCTCGCCGACACCCTCGTACGTGGCGTCTTCCTCGTCGTCATACCTCTTGCCTGGTTCGCCGGAGTGCTGACACCTGCGCTGCTCGTCGTCGTGCTTGCGGGGTCGTCGTTGCTGCACGCGTGGGGGAGCGCAGGCATGTACACGCTGATGGCCGAGATGTTGCCCGAGGAGCATCGCCTGGCCGCCAACACTCTGGTCAGCTCGATCAACTTCGCGGCCACGATCGCCGGGCCGGCGGTCGCCGGGGTGCTCGTGACGTACGTCAGCTCCGCGCTGGTGATCGGTCTGGATGCGCTGTCCTGGTTGTTCCTGGCGCTGATAGTGGTGAGCACGCGACTGCCGGACTCGCAGCCGGTCGCGGATGATCCGGAGGAGCCGGCCGCCCGCGGCGGATTGGCCTTCATTCGTTCGCATCCCGAGCTGCTGGGCCTGCTGGCGCTGACCTGGTTCTTCAACTTCCTCTACGGGCCGGTCGAGGTCGCCCTGCCGCTGCATGTGACCAACGACCTGAACGCGCCGGGCACGCTGCTCGGCCTCTACTGGATGCTGTTCGGCATCGGCGCGGTCCTCGGCGGCCTCACCATCGGCGCGCTGCGCCAGCTCCCGCTCTGGCCGGTCACAGTGGCCATCGTTGTGCTCTGGGGTCTGTTGCTCGTGCCGTTCGCTTTCGACATCCCGATCGCCGTGACCGTCGTCTGCTTCATGCTGGGTGGCGCGATCTACGGCCCGTTCGTCCCGCTGTCGGTGACGCTGGTCCAGGCGAAGTCGCCGCCGCAGCACCTGGCCGCCGTACTCGCTGCCCGGAGTTCGGTGCTCCTGACTGCGGCACCGCTCGGTACGGCGCTCGGCGGCCCACTCACCACAGCGCTGGGTCCGCGTGGAACGCTCGGTGTCTCAGGTCTCGCGACCGTGGTCCTCGGTGTGATCGCCTGCGCGTTGTTGCTAGCTCGCGAAGCCTTCACGCCACGTCGACTGGCTCGGCGTCCACGCTAGCTGCGTGCGGGCGTGAACGTTCGACGCACCGCGAGCCCAGCCAGGTCGGATCCCGTCTGTGGGTGCCGGAGTCGGCGCACCAACGGCTTCCGCGAAGACCGGCGCCCAGGTCGAGGCAGGAGCCGGTTCGTCGTCGACGATGTTGACCGGCCCGCTCGGCCACTGCAGAGCCTGTACGGCGGCGATCGCGGCGTCCTCGACGTGCAGGAAGCTCGTGATGTCCGGGCCGGTGGGGAGGCTGCCGGCGGCGGCCAAGTCCGCCATCAGCCCGCCCTTCGTGTACCAGGTGCCGGGGCCGTAGAACATCCCGTACCGCAGCACAACCCACTCCGGTGCCTCAGCAGTCATGGCCTCCAGTCCCGCCACGGCCTCGACCATTCCACGGCGTCCGTCGTCCGGGTTCGCCAGGTCCAGCGGTGTCGACTCGACGGCCGGTTCGTCGCCGCCCTCGTAAGCCCACGAGATGCTTTGCGTGATCACCCGGCCGGCGCCTGCGGCCAGCGCGGCGTCGACGAGGTTGCGGGTGCCCACTCGCCGGAGCCGTCCGTTCGCCGCGAAGTCGCGGGATGCCAGGTCGGTCAGTTGGTGCATGACCACGTCCGGCCGGGCGGCCGCGACCACCTCACGCAGGTGCGCGGCGTCGTACACGTCCCCGCGTACGGCGGTCACGCCGTCGAGCGTGGATGGATCGCGTCGGGTCACGACGGTGACCTGGTGACCTTCGGCGAGCAGGAGTGGCACCAGCAGGCGTCCGATCGCTCCGGTCGCGCCGGCGAGAAAGATCCGCATGGCGCCCCACGCTAGGCGAACGCTGTGCTGCGGCCGGGGGCCAGTCTGTGATCAATCCCATGGGCCACTTCGGCACCGCGGGTTTAGGGTGGGGCGAAAGTAAACAGCTGTTCACCATCGTGAGGACACCGCGTGAGCGTCAGCCCCTCGACCGTCCGCCCCGCTCGTCCGCGGCTCGTGCTGGCCGCCCTCGCGTTCTGCGGCGTACTGGTCTCGATCAGCCAGACGATCGTCGTGCCGCTGCTGCCGGAGCTGCCGCGGCTCACCCACAGCGAGCCCGCCGACGTCAGCTGGCTGGTCACCGTCACGCTGCTCACCGGCGCGGTGTTCATGCCGTTGCTCGGCCGGGCCGGCGACATGTACGGCAAGCGCCGGGTGCTGCTGGTCGCGCTCGGCTCGATGATGATCGGGTCGTTGCTCTGCGCAAGCAGTGCGGAGCTGGCCGTGCTGATCGTAGGCCGCGCGTTCCAGGGGGCCGCGGTGGCTGTCGTGCCGCTCGGGATCAGCATCCTGCGCGACGAGCTCGAGCCGCGCCGGGTGCTGCCGTCGATCGCGATCATGAGCTCGACGCTGGGCGTCGGCGCGGCGTTGGGCATCCCGGCAGCGACGCTGGTGGTGCAGTACTTCAACTGGCACACGATGTTCTGGGTCAACTTCGGCATCGGACTGCTGGACATCGTGCTGGTGCTGCTGATCGTGCCCGAGTCGGCGGTGCGGACCCGCGGCAGGTTCGACGTCCCGGGAGCGTTCGGCCTCAGCGTGTTCCTGGTCTGCCTGCTGCTGGCGGTCTCGAAGGGCAGCGCGTGGGGCACGACGGCGACCATCAGCCTGTACGTCGCCGCCGCCGCCGTCCTCCCGTTGTGGGGCTGGTTCGAGCTCCGGACCAGGAGCCCGCTCGTCGACCTGCGGGTGTCCGCGCGGCCCGCCGTACTGTTCACCAACTTGTCCGCGCTGCTGATCGGGTTCTCCTTCTACGCCAACTCGCTGTCGACCGCGCAGCTCGTGCAGGAGCCGAAGTGGACCGGGTACGGGCTCGGCGCGTCGATCGTGGTCAGCGGCCTGTGCCTGCTGCCGGGCGGTCTCGCGATGGTCGTGCTGTCGCCGGTGTCCGCGCGGATCTCGTCCGCCCGCGGCCCGCGGTTCACGCTCGCGATCGCGTCGGTCCTGATGGCCGCCGGGTACGTCGTCCGGTTGTTCACCAGCGAGAACCTGGCCGGGATCGTGGTCGGCGCGACCGTCGTCTCGGCCGGAACCGCGGTCGCCTACTCGGCACTTCCGGCCCTGATCATGCATGCTGTGCCCGTGACCGAAACGGCCGCGGCGAACGGACTGAACACGCTGATGCGCACGATCGGGGCTGCGATCTGCAGCGCGATCGTGGTGACGGTGCTGACCAACGTGACGATCACCAAGGACGACCTGGTGGCGCCGGCGCTGTCGGCGTACCTGATCGTCTTCGTGATCGCCGGGCTGGCCGCGGCGGTCGCGGCCGGGGCGGTGCTGCTGATCCCGGCCCGGCGGCAGGCGCCGGTGCACCTGGAGAGCCCGGTGGGCACGACGTGACGGACCCGGGGCGGATCACGATTCTCCGGGCGGCGCGGCGGGCGTTCGCGCTGCAGCCGTACCACTCGGTCACGCTGCGCGGGATCGCCGCCGACGCGAACGTCAGCGCGGCCCTGATCGTCAAGCACTTCGGCAGCAAGGAAGCGCTGTTCGAAAAGGTCGCGGACTTCAGCGAGGCCGCGCAGTTGCTGCTCGACGCACCCGACGAGGAGCTCGGCCGGCACGCCGTGCTGACGCTGGTGAACTACCGCCGCGAGAACGGTCTCGACCTGCTCGTCCGGGTGATCTTCGCGGCCGGCAGCGGCGACGAACGGGCGCTGATCCGGGAGCACTTCCGCGACCAGGTGACCAGCGCGTTCACCGCCCGGCTCAGCGGCGACGACGCCCGGCTGCGCGCGGAGCTGATCACCGCCCAGCTGCTCGGACTCGGCGCGGTGATGTCGATCGACAAGACCGGCCCGAGTACGACGGCCGACCCGGAGACCATCGCGGACCTGTTCGCCCCGGGCCTCCAGGCGCTCATCCACTGAGTGAACAGCAGTCTCACTTAGTGGGCAGGCCCCCTGTTCACGCGGTGTGACGCCGCTAACATGGTGCAGCCAGGTCGAGAGGCGCTGCAACGGACGCTCAGGTCCGCCACGCTCGACCCGGGGTATCTGTTGCAAGGGCGCCTCCGGAGATTTTCTGGAGGTGACGGCAGATGAGCGAAACCGCTCTACGGGAGCTGCTGGATCAGCGGGTCGCGATCCTGGACGGTGCCTGGGGCACCATGCTGCAGGGCGCGAAACTGAGTCCGGCCGACTACCAGGGCGACCGCTTCCGCGACCACACCCACGACGTCACCGGTGACCCCGACCTGCTCAACCTGACCCGGCCGGACGTGATCCTCGACGTCCACCGGCAGTACCTCGCGGCCGGTGCGGACATCACCACCACGAACACCTTCACCGCGACCAGCATCGGCCAGGCCGACTACGGCCTGCAGGACCACGTGCGCGAGATGAACGTCGCCGGCGCCCGGCTGGCCCGGCAGGCGGCCGACGAGATCGGCGGCCGATTCGTGGCCGGTTCGATCGGCCCGCTGAACGTGACGCTGTCGCTGTCGCCGCGGGTCGAGGATCCGTCGTACCGGGCGGTGACCTTCGAGCAGGTCCGGGCCGCGTACGCCGAGCAGATCGCCGCCCTGGCCGAAGGCGGCGTCGACCTGCTGCTGATCGAGACCATCTTCGACACCCTGAACGTGAAGGCCGCGATCATGGCGGCCCGCGAGGTCGCGCCGCACCTCCCGCTGTGGATCTCGGTGACGATCGTCGACCTGAGCGGCCGGACCCTGTCCGGCCAGACCGTCGAGGCCTTCTGGAGCTCGGTCGAGCACGCCAAGCCGCTGGTCGTCGGCGTCAACTGCTCCCTCGGCGCCGCCGAGATGCGCCCGCACGTGGCCGACCTGGCCCGCTTCGCCGACACCTACGTCGCCTCCCACCCCAACGCCGGTCTCCCGAACGCCTTCGGCGGGTACGACGAGACGCCGGACGAGACGGCCGGGATGCTGCAGGAGTTCGCCGAGTCCGGGCTGGTCAACATCGTCGGCGGCTGCTGCGGGACGACTCCCGCGCACATCAAGCAGATCGCGGCGAACGTGGCCGGCCTGCCGCCGCGGAACGTCGTACCGCCGAACGAGACCACCCGGTTCTCCGGGCTGGAGCCGTTCAGGATCGGGCCGGACACCGGGTTCGTGATGATCGGCGAGCGGACCAACGTGACCGGGTCGGCGCGGTTCCGCCGGCTGATCGAGTCCGGGGACCACCAGGCCGCGGTGGACGTGGCGCTGGAGCAGGTGCGCGGCGGCGCCAACCTGCTGGACGTTAACATGGACGCCGACCTGCTCGACAGCGAGCAGGCCATGACCACGTTCCTGAACCTGATCGCGACCGAGCCGGAGGTGGCCCGGATCCCGATCATGATCGACAGCTCGAAGTGGTCGGTGCTGGAGACCGGGCTGAAGTGCGTGCAGGGCAAGGGCGTGGTCAACTCGATCAGCCTGAAGGAGGGCGAGGAGCAGTTCCTCGAGCACGCCCGCCGGGTCCGCGACTACGGCGCCGGCGTGGTGGTGATGGCCTTCGACGAGCAGGGCCAGGCCGACACCACCGAGCGCAAGGTGGAGATCTGCGCCCGGGCCTACGACCTGCTCACCCAGAAGGTCGGCTTCCCGCCCGAGGACATCATCTTCGACCCGAACGTGCTGGCCGTCGCGACCGGTATCGCCGAGCACAACGGGTACGCGAAGGCTTTCCTCGACGCGTTGCCGCTGATCAAGGAACGCTGCCCCGGCGTGCACGTGAGCGGTGGCATCTCGAACCTGTCGTTCTCGTTCCGCGGCAACGACGTGGTGCGCGAGGCGATGCACTCGGCGTTCCTGTTCCACGCCGGCAAGGCCGGGCTGGACATGGGCATCGTCAACGCCGGTCAGCTCGCTGTGTACGAGGACATCGAGCCGACGCTGCTCGAACTGGTCGAGGACGTGCTGTTCGACCGCCGGGAGGACGCCACCGACCGGCTGGTCGCGCACGCCGAGACCGTCAGCGGCCGCGGCAAGCAGCGCGAGGTCGACCTGTCCTGGCGCGAGGGGACGGTCGAGGAGCGGCTGTCGCACGCGCTGGTGCACGGGATCGTCGACTTCATCGAGGACGACACCGAGGAGGCCCGGCAGAAGCTGCCGCGGCCGCTCGAGGTGATCGAGGGCCCGTTGATGGACGGGATGAAGATCGTCGGCGACCTGTTCGGCGCCGGCAAGATGTTCCTGCCGCAGGTGGTGAAGAGCGCCCGGGTGATGAAGCGCTCGGTCGCCTACCTGGAGCCGTTCATGGAGGCCGAGAAGGAGCAGGCCCGGCTGGAGGGTCGGGCCGAGATGGTCCGCGGCCAGGGCAAGATCGTGCTCGCCACCGTCAAGGGCGACGTGCACGACATCGGCAAGAACATCGTCGGCGTGGTCCTGGGCTGTAACAACTACGAGGTGATCGACCTCGGCGTGATGGTGCCGGCGGCCAGGATCCTGGACACCGCGGTCGCCGAGGGCGCCGACGCGATCGGCCTGTCCGGGCTGATCACGCCGTCCCTCGACGAGATGGTGGCGGTCGCCACCGAGATGCAGCGCCGCGGGCTCAAGCTCCCGCTGCTGATCGGCGGCGCGACGACTTCGAAGCAGCACACCGCCGTACGGATCGCACCGGCCTACGACCGGACCACCGTGCACGTGCTGGACGCGTCGCGCGTGGTCGGTGTGGTGTCGGATCTGCTGGACGACGAGCGTGCCGAGGAGCTTGCCCGGAGCAACGCTGCGGAGCAGGAGCGGTTGCGCGAGCAGCACGCGAACAAGCAGCGCAGCCCGCTGCTGTCGCTGGCGGCGGCGCGGGCGAATGCCGAGCCGGTAGACCACGGCGAACCGCCGGTGCCGGCGTTCACCGGGCTGAAGCAGGTGTCGCCGGCGATCGAGACGCTGCGCGCGATGGTCGACTGGCAGTTCCTCTTCCTGGCCTGGGAGCTGAAGGGCAAGTACCCGGCCATCCTGGACCAGCCGGTCGCCCGCGAGCTCTTCGACGACGCGAACACGCTGCTCGACGAGATCGTTGCCAACGGCTCCTTTACCGCCGAGGGCGTGTACGGGTTCTGGCCGGCGCACAGCGAAGGTGACGACATCGTCCTGGACGGCCAGGACGTGTCGTTCCCGATGCTGCGGCAGCAGACCGAGAAGCCGGCCGGCCGGCACAACCGGTGCCTGGCCGACTACGTCGCACCTGCCGGTGACCACCTCGGCGGTTTCGGGGTGGCGATCCACGGCGCCGAGGCACTGGCGGCGTCGTACGAGGCGAAGAACGACGACTACCGGGCGATCATGGTCAAGGCGCTGGCCGACCGGCTGGCGGAGGCGTTCGCCGAGTGGATCCACCTGGAGGCGCGGCGGGACTGGTTCGAGCCGGACGCCGAGCCGGTGCTCGAGGACCTGCACGCGGAGCGGTTCCGCGGGATCCGGCCCGCGCTCGGGTACCCGGCGAGCCCGGACCACACCGAGAAGAAGGACCTGTTCGAGCTGCTCGAGGCCGAGAAGATCGGTCTCGGCCTGACCGAGTCCTTCGCCATGACCCCGGCTGCGGCGGTCAGCGGCCTGATCTTCCAGCACCCGGCCTCCCGCTACTTCAGCGTCGGCCGTCTCGGCCGCGACCAGATCGAGGACTACGCCGTACGGCGGGGCCTGCCGGTCGCCGAGGTCGAGCGCTGGCTCCGCCCGAATCTGGCCTACGACCCTGAGTGATGTCACACATCGGTGGCCCGCTGGACTCATAGAGGTGTGAAAGCACACGAGGAGATGAGTTCGGACGCGGCCACCGAGGTGTTTCTGCAGCATCGGGAGTTGCTGTTCTCGGTGGTCTACAACATCCTCGGTTCGGTCGCCGACACCGAGGACGTGCTGCAGGAGAGCTGGCTGGCCTGGTCCGCGCAGTCGACCCGATCGGCCGTGGACAACCCCCGCGCGTACCTGGTGCGGATCGCGGTCAACTCGGCGCTGGCCCGCCGTACGACGATCAACCGGCGCAAGGAGGCGTACGTCGGGCCTTGGCTGCCGGAGCCCGTGGTCACACCGGTCGATCCGGTTGAACGAGCCGAGGCGGTGTCGCTCGCGGTGCTCGTCGTACTGGAGACGCTGACGCCGTTGGAGCGGGCGGTGTTCGTGCTGTACGAGGTGTTCGGGTACGCGCACACCGAGGTCGCCGAGATCCTGGACCGGACGCCGGCGGCGGTCCGGCAGTTGGCGCACCGGGCGCGGGAGCACGTGGAGGCGCGGCGGCCGCGGTTCCCGGCGGATCCCCAGGTGCAGCACGAGGTGACGCGACGATTCGTCGAGGCGGTTGCGGGCGGGGATCTGAACGCCCTGATGGACGTGCTCTCGCCCGACGTCACTCTGTGGGCCGACGGCGGCGGCAAGGCCCGGGCAGCCGGGCTGCACCCGATCCTCGGTCGCGACCGGATCGCCCCACTGATCATCGGCGACCGCCTTCGCCGCCCGCTGCCGGACCTCGGCATCCACTACCGAACCATCAACGGCGACCCGGCCGCGCTCGTGCTGTCGGGGGACACGCCGTTCGCACTGATCGTGCTGGACGTCGAGGACGACCAGGTGACGGGCATCTACGCGATCACCAACCCGGACAAGCTGGGTGGACTGACATGACGGCCACCGGTGCCGCCGGGCTCCTTGCCGGGCTGCTGCTGGGCGTGCCGTGGCTGGTGGCGGCTGCCGCGGTCAGCTGGCTGTCGTGTTTCTGGGGGCGGCCGGGGCCTCGTTGGTGCTTACCCTGACTGGATGACGGCTTTGATTCGGTCGGCTCAGGCAGAGGATGCCGACGCGGTTGCTGCGATTTGGTACTCCGGGTGGGGTGACGGGCATCTCGGGCACGTGCCTGAGGAACTGGTCGCGATCCGGACCAAGGAGTCGTTCTGGACCCGGGCGGCCGAGCGGGTCGCGGACACCACGGTCGCGGTCGAGGGGGACGAGGTCGCGGGGTTCGTGATGGTGGTGGGGGACGAGGTCGAGCAGGTGTACGTGTCCCGCGACCACCGGGGCTCCGGGATCGCCGCCGTACTGCTTGCCGAGGCCGAACGGCAGGTCAAGGCCAACGGGCACGCCGACGCCTGGCTCGCGGTCGCCACCGGCAACGCCCGCGCCCGCCGCTTCTACGAACGCAGCGGCTGGTCCGACGCCGGCGCCTTCGACTACCCGGCAGGCACGGATTCCGGCCCGATCCCCGTCCCCTGCCACCGCTACGTCAAGCCGGTCTGACGCAGGATTCCCCTGAACTTGGTCGTTCGGCAGATATATCGGTGACCAATGGAGTTAGTTTGCTTCGGCAAGCTTTCTTTCCTGGAGAGGTCACCCATGAACATCCGTTCCGTGCGGCTGCCGTCGCGCCGCCTGCTGCTGACCGGGGTCGCCTCGGTCGCGATCACGTCGGTCGTCGGCGGGGTCGCGTACTCGGCCGGGGTCGCGTCCCAGCAGCCGGCCATCCAGACGTCGACACCGCGGACCGAGAAGCAGGTCACCAACATCGACGTGCTGCGCCAGCAGTTGCGCAACTACTACGGCGATCCGCTCGGCACCGGCACGTTCGGTGCGAACAGCAACTACGCCAAGGAGGCGAAGGCCGTCGCCGCCGCCGGCACGCGATGGATCTCGGCACCCCATCACACCAAGAAGACCAAGGCCATCCTGCTGGACGTCGACGACACCTCGCTGGCGACCTGGAACTACGAGATCGCCAGCAACTGGGCGTACAACCCGGCGACCAACGCGACCTACGTGCTGGACCAGAAATTCCCCGCCGTACCGGGGATGGTCGACCTGGTGACGACGGCCGAGCGGGAGGGGTACGCGATCTTCTTCCTGACCGGGCGCGGCGCGGCGCAGGAGCAGGCGACGCTGGGCAACCTGACCGCGGACGGCGTCGGTGTCGACGCCGGCTTCCCGAAGCCGACCACGTTGCCGAACGGTGAGGACGGCCTGTTCACCAAGCCGGCGGTCGCGGACTACCCCGACTACCTGAAGTCGGCGTGCGCGAGCGACCCGAACGGGTCCTGCACCACGATCCACTACAAGTCGGCGACCCGCGCCCACATCGAGTCGCTCGGGTACGACATCGTCGCCAACTTCGGCGACCAGTACAGCGACCTCAAGGGCGGGTACGCCGACCGCACCTTCAAGGTCCCGAACCCGAACTACTACCTGCCCTGACCGTTCCTCTGGCCGGCGGGTGGTGGTCAGCGGGGGAGGAGACCGTAGAGGAGGCTCTGGAGGGCGTCGCGGAGGTTGGGCTCGAAGTCCAGTCGGATCGCGGCCAGGGTGGGATCGGCGTCGTACGCGGCCTGGATCGCGGCGGTCGGGTGCGAATGGGTCCAGATCGCGCCGGCCAGCATGCTCGCGGTGGCGACGAAGCGGGACGCGTTCTCGACGCTGAGCTGCGGGAGGGCCGCGACGACGATCATCAGCAGCCCTTCATAGCCGCGGAGGGCGTGGCGCTTGAAGTTGAGCGCCACGTCGGTCGAGACGTTCCGCTCCAGCACGGCGGCCTGCGCGCTGATCAGATCGCAGAAGACCGGCCGCGCTGCCAGCGTCCGGACCACAGCGTCCACCAACTGCTCACTGCGCTGGGCCGGCGAGCCCTTGGCGTCTCGTAGCGCGGTCCGGAGATCGTCGATCCAGGCGTCGAACTCGGTGCCGAACAGCTCGAGCAGGACGGCCTCGCGGGACTCGAAGTACTTGAGCACGTTGGACTTGGCCAGGCCGACGCGGCGGCTCAGCTCGTTCAGGCTCAGGTCGGCGACCGGCATCTCGGTCAGCATCGTGGCGGCCGTGCCGAGGATCGCCCGGCGCCTGGCCTCCCGCTGCTCCGCGCTCCGGGCGCGCTGGAATGTCGTCACCCTCACAGTCTACAGACCGGCGGTCTGTTGTTAACGAACCGCTGGTCTGTTACTGTCGACGCCATAACAGACCACCAGTCTTTTATGGAGACCATCATGTACGTCGTACCCGACCAGACCGGCAAGCTCGCGGTCGTCACCGGCGCCAACAGCGGCACCGGCAAGGAGGCCGCCAAGCGCCTGGCCGCCGCCGGAGCCCGTGTGGTGATGGCGGTCCGCACCGTCGCGAAGGGTGAGGCCGCCCGCGCCGAGATCCTCGCCGAGCACCCGGACGCGCAGCTCGAGGTCCGGCGGATCGACCTCGCCGACCTGGCCTCGGTCCAGGAGTTCGCCGAGAAGCTGAGCGCCGACGAGCCGCACCTCGACCTGCTGGTCAACAACGCCGGCGTGATGAACCCGCCGACCCGGCAGACCACCAAGGACGGGTTCGAGCTGCAGTTCGGCTCCAACTACCTCGGCCCGTTCGCGCTCACCCTCCGGCTGCTGCCGCTCGTCCTGGCCGCGCCGGCGCCGCGGATCACGACCCACGCCAGCGGCGCGGCGAACTTCGGCCGAATCAACTTCGACGACCTGCAGTGGGAGCGCAGCTACCGCCGTACGGTGGCGTACTCGCAGTCCAAGCTGGCCGACCTGATGCTCAGCATCCAGCTCGCGAAGATCGCCGCCGACCGCGGCTGGCCGCTGCTCAGCACCGCCGCACACCCCGGCTTCACCCGCACCAACCTGCAGAGCGCCGGCGCAGCACTCGGCCGGGACAAGCCCTCACTGCTCAACCGGATCGGCTACCGATTGAGCCCGCTCCCGAGTCAGGGGGTCGAGGTCGGCACCGAGCCACTGTTGGTCGCGGCAACCAGCCCGGACACCGAGCCAGGTGCGTACTACGGCCCGTCCGGCCGCCTCGGCCTCGTCGGCCCGGCCACCGTCGTGCACCCACCGAAGCGAGCCCTCGACCCCGAAACCAACGCCCGCCTGTGGCGGGTCGCCGAACAGCTCACCGGCGTCACGCTCCCTACCGGCGTCAAGTAGGCCCTACGCTGCGGGAATGAGCGAGTGGTCGACTGGCGACATCTACGAGTCGTACGTGGGCCGGTGGAGCCGGCTGGTCGCGGCGGAGTTCCTCGGCTGGCTCGACCAGCCCGCCGGCCTGCGCTGGCTGGACGTCGGCTGCGGCACCGGCGCCCTGACCAGCACGATCCTGCGGACGGCGGATCCCGCCTCAGTCCACGGTGTCGACCCGTCGGAAGGCTTCATCGGCTACGCCCGGCAGACCGTCGACGACCAGCGGGCGAGCTTCGAGGTCAGGTCCGCGGCCGAGCTTCCGGACGGCCCGTACGACGCGGTCGTCGCCGGCCTGGTGCTCAACTTCATCCCGGAACGCGTCGAGGCGCTGCGCCGGATGCGTGAGATCGGCTCGACGGTCGCGGTCTACGTCTGGGACTACGCCGACGGCATGCAACTCATGAAGCACTTCTGGGACGCGATGATCGACGTCCGGCCGCGGGACCGCGACCACGACGAGGGCCTCCGCTTCCCGTTCTGTACGGCGGAAGGACTCGACGACCTGTTCACCCAAGCAGGGTTCACCACAGTCGGGACGCGCGAGATCGTCGTACCGACCGAGTTCGCCTCGTTCGACGACTACTGGCAGCCGTTCCTGGGTGGGCAGGGGGTCGCGCCGGCGTATCTGCGCAGCTTGCCCGAGACGGATCAGGACAAGCTGCGCGAGGCCGTGCGTGCCCGGCTGCCGATCGAGGCAGACGGCTCGATCCGCCTCACCGCGAGGGCATGGGCAGCCAAGGCAGTCAGCTGACGTAGTCCCTGCGGAGCAGACCGAACAGCAGGTCGTCGGTCCACTCGCCCTTGAACCAGCTGTTGGCCAACCGGAGTCCCTCCCGCTTGAAGCCGACGCGCTCCAGCAAGCGAGCCGACGCGGTGTTGCGGGCATCGCACTCGGCCGAAACGCGGTGCAGGTCCCAGTCGACGAAGAGGTGGTCGAGCAGGCCACGCACGGCCTCGGTCGCATACCCCTGGCGCTGGTACGCCGGTGAGACCGTGAACCCGAGCTCGGCCTGCATCAGGTTCTCGTGCAGGTTGAGGCCGAGATCGCCGATCAGCACGCCATCGAGGTCGATCGCGTACTGGAACCAGCCCGGCGCGGCCGGATCGCCCTCGCTGAAGTCCGCCACCAGCGCGACTGCTGCCGGCAGGGTCACCGGCGTCTCCCACGACTGGTAGCGGGCCACCTCGGGCGCCGACCGGTAGGCCGCGAACGCCTCCGCGTCGGCGGTCGTGAAACGGCGCAGGCTCAACCGCTCGGTTCGCACGAACATGCCGCCATGATGTCAAAACCGCGGCCGCGGCTCCGTCTTGTCAGTGAGAGGAGTGGCGCCGATGAAATTCCTACTGATCCTGCAGGGCGACACCAGTGGGGACCTGTGCCGCGACGAGTTCGAGGACGTCGCGTCCGAGGCCGGCGAGCTGGTCGGCGGCGAGCTGCTCGCCGATCAGCAGTCGGCGGTCACCGTTCCCGACCGCGCCCGCGCGACCCCGATCGATGCCTTCTACCTGGTCGACGTGGAGAACCGGGCCCGCGCGGTCGAGCTCGCGCAACTCCTGCCCGACGCGCACACGGCCGGGCGCTCGGTGGAGGTCCGCGCAGTCATGCACTCGACCGCGGCCGACTTCTAGCCGTCCTTCACGACCTTCAGCCAGAGGTTGGAGGCGAGCGGGTTCTCCGTCAGACTCAGGCGCTCGAGGCGGACGGTCCGGCCGCCGGCGCGCTCGAACAGACGGGTGCCGTCGCCGAGCATCACCGGGGCGTAGCAGAGCAAGACCTCGTCGAGCTCGCCCGCCTCGATGCACTGCTTGGCGATGTTCGCGCCGATCACGTTGACGTACTTGTCGCCGGCCGCGTCCTTCGCCATCGCGAGCGCCTTGCCGAACTCCCCGACGTACGTCACTCCAGCCTCCGGAGTGGCCGGTGGGCGGTGGGTGACGACGAACATCGGCCCGTCCCAGCCGCCGCCGAAGGCCTCGCCCTCGCCCTGCTCGCCTTTGTGTGGATCGTCCCCGTCGTGGGATCGCCGGCCGATCAGCAACGATCCGATCCGCGGGATGAGCTCCTCGACCTCCGGGTTCGGGCCGAGGTACGGCCGCATCCACTGCATGTCGCCTCCCGGCCCGCTGATGAAGCCGTCGACCGACATCGTCACCGAGTACAGCACCTTCGCCATCACAAACCTCCGGCTCGCTCGTCCTTACCCATCTTCAGACGAGCGAGCCGGGGAAAACTCATCGCGGGCCGACATCCGCCGGAGTCAGTGGGCGATTGAGCGGTGCGGACGGGCTGTACTCGTCGGCGCCGACGTCGGCCCGGCCGGTGCGCGGATGACCGTCGAGGTCGCGAGTGCCGTTCGGGTACGTCCTGCTCGCGGCGTTGATCGCCGGGCTCGTCGAGCTGAGGCGGCGGATGCCGTCGGACCCGGTGGCCAGCTTCGGGTCCTTCCGGCTGAAGCCGCCCGGGATGTTGCCGTCGGCGGCGTCGCCCCAGCAGATGTTGCCGGACCAGCTGATGCCGTCCAGGTATGGCATCGACACCAGTTGGCGGCCGGCGTCGCCGAGCAGCAGGTTGTCCGCGATCGTGCAGTCGCGTGGTGGCAGCGTCCGCTGCGACTCGCCGCTGATCGCCGTACCGCAGGAGAGCACGGTGTTGAGGGCGATCGTCACGCGGTCCGGCGCGTCGTTGCCGCGGCGGCTCTCCGGGGAGTCCTCCGGCTTGTGGTCCTGGACGTTGCCGCTGCCCAGTACGACGCCGGAGCCGCCGATCCGCTCGACGTAGTTGTTGATCACCAGGTGGTCGTTGCCGTAGATCCGGATTCCGTTGCTTCCAGCAAGAATGAAGTTGCCCTCGACCCGGGTCCGGTTGCCGTGCCGGAGCACGATCCCGCCCAGGCTGTCGCGGATCGTGTTGTGCCGGATGGTGTTCGCCGACGACTTGACCGAGATCGCCTCCGGATCGCCGTCGACGCGCTCGAACAGGTTGTACTCGACCACAGCGCCGGCGTCGCTCAGCGACCGCCCGCTCAGGCCGAGCCGGATCGGCTCGCCGCCGTTGTCGCCGGCGAAGGTGTGGTCGGAGAAGTGGTTCCGGGTGATCCGGACCCCGCGGGCCATCCCGTCCGAGTCGGGACCCTCGACCCCGAGGAAAACGCCGAGCGTCGACTTGCCGTGGAAGTGGTTGCGCTCGACGGTCGAGTTGTCGCCGCGGACCATCAGCCAGTGCAGGCCTTCGATGTCGGCGAACTGAAAGTCGTTGCGGCTGATCCGGACGTGATGACAGCTGGTCGGCACCTCGAACGTCGTACCCTGCCGCAGCTTGAAGCCGCTCACCGCGACGTACGACGAGTCGCCGAGCACGAAGCCGCGGCTGCCGGTCAGTGTCACCCCGCCGACCGACTCGGCGCGCACGGTGATCGGGGCGTCCGCGGTCCCGCGCTTGCCCTGGATGGCGATCGTCTGGCCGTCCGGTACGGCGTACGTCCCGTTGGCGAGCACGATGTCGGCGCCCGGTCGGGCCACGGCGATCGCCTTGCGGAGCTCGTCGAGGGTGCGGGCCCGGACCGGCCGGGCAGCGGCCCGGGCGGGTGGGACGGCGACGGCCGAGGTGGCGAGACCGGCGCCGACGGCGGTGAGGAAGGTACGGCGATGCATGGGCGGTCCTCCGGTGGTTCGGGGCGGTGATCCGGATGGTGGCGCTCAGTCTGTGGTCGGCACGGTGATCTTGGCAAGCGTTTACCAAGCAACACGCCCGGATCTCCCGTCCGGTGGGACGCAGGCGGTCGGTGGTTCCGTGGCACAGCCCGGGTGCAGCCGCCGGAGCCGGCCCGGGTAGCCTTCCCGACAATCGGGCTTTTCGGATTTTCGGGAGCTTTCGAGCGGCGGACGGAGGTGGACCCGGGCGATGCCGGAGCAGGATGCCGGGCGCCGGTCCACGTCGTACCACCGGGCCGCCGACGCGACGAGTATCGACGTGAACCGGCCGTCCCAGGCGCGGCTCTACGACCTGTTCCTCGGCGGCAAGAACAACTTCGAGGCGGACCGCCGGCTCTACCAGGAGCTGGTCCGGATCGCCCCCGAGGCGCCGCTGATCGCGGCCGAGAACCGGCGCTGGCTGGCCGAGGCGATCTGCCTGATGGTCCGCGACGGCGGCGTCGGCCAGTTCCTCGACCTCGGCTCCGGCCTGCCGACCGCGCAGAACACCCACGAGATCGCGCTGCGCGCGGATCCGGCGGCCAAGGTGGTGTACGTCGACAACGACCTGACCGCGGTCTCCCACGGACAGGCCCTGCTCGCCGACGACCTGCACGCCTACTTCGCCGACGCCGACCTGACCGACCCGGCGGGCGTCTTCCGGAACCCGGTCGTCTCCGGCGCCCTCGACCTGGACCAGCCGGTCGGGATCGTCCTCGGCCTGGTCCTGCATCTGGTCCCCGACGACGACCAGGTACGGCGGATCATCGCGGACTACCTCGAGACCGTGCCGTCTGGATCGTGGCTCGCGATCAGCCACCCGGTGCACCCGCGCGACGGCAGCCCGCTGGCCGACTTCGCCGGCTCGCTCGAGGACAAGCTGAAGGACGCCTTCCCCGACGTCCGGTTCCGGACCGCCGGCGAGATCGCCGGGCTGCTCGACGGTCTCGACCTGGCCGGACCCGGTCTGGTCGACCTTGCCGGCTGGTGGCCGGCGAACGCGCAGAAGCTCGACCCCACCGGCACCGCCCGGCTGCTCCAAGTCGCGGCCGGCCGCAAGCGCTGACCAAATCACTGGTGCTCCGGCCGCCGAGTGGCCGATGATGGTCGGCATGACTCCGAAGGCCGCTGCCGCTCACTGATCGCGCGACACCCCGCGCAGGATCACGCCCGTCGCCGACGGGCCCTTCAGCGTGCAGCCCTCTCAGTCTTTGGAGCTCATCACCCATGCACACCCTGCCGTCGCCGGCGTGGGTCGAGATCGCGTGTGACGAGTCGGGATTCTCCGGGAGCAACCTCCTGGATCCCGAGTCGCCCGTGATCACCCACGCCGGCGTGGATCTCGCCGTACCGGAGGCCGCCGAGCTGGTCGCCGTACTGCGGTCGTCGTTCCGCCGCCGTGGGTCCACCGAGTACAAGTCCAACCTGCTGCTCCGGCCCGGGCAGCGCGCCGACCTCGAGTGGTTCCTCACCGCCTTGCGCGGGCGGGCGAACGTCCACGTCATCGACAAGACCTGGTACGTCGCCCGCCGGGTGATCGAGTTGCTCGTCGCCGAACCGTCGTACGGCGCGGGCACCAGCCTGGCCACCGACCACGACGCGGCCGCGCTCGGCATCTACCAGGCGGCGAACCGGACCGAGTTCCTGGACGCGTTCCTCCAGCTGACGCGGACGAAGCGGATCCGGCTGCTCGACCACGCGCTGATCGACCGCTTCTTCGCCACGATGCCGCCCGGCGTCCCGGCGCTGCGCGACCTGACCCGCGCGCACGTCGAGGACGTCGTACGGCGGTTGATCGACGACGATCCCGCGATCCCGCCGCCACTCGAGCCCTTGGTTCCTGCACTTGCGGAGACTGCGCTGTTCTGGAGCGGCGGTCGCCGGTCGGTCGCGGTGGTGCATGACGAGCAGAGTGCGCTGACCAAGTGGCGCGTCGCCCGGCTGCGGACCTACCTGGCCGGCGCCGTGTTCCCTGCTCCGACGCCGTTGTTGACGGTGACCCAGGTCGACTCGCGCCGGGACCCGCGGGTCCAAGTGGCTGATCTGCTCGCCGGGATCGCCCGCCGCATGCACGCCAGTCCGAGCGACCTGCTCCGGCCTTACCTGGTGGGCGGGCTCTACCCGCCCACCATGCTGGATCAGCCGACCGGCTGGCGGGTGTAGGAGCGGGCGACGTCGATCCCGAGGATCTCGGGGCGGCCGGCGGGCTCGGGTCCGAGGACCTTGGCCAGCGCCGGCCCGAGGCGTTCGGCGAAGAAGCGGTCGGCGTGCTCCCGGGTGGTCCAGAGGGTGACGACCCGGAGTCCGTCGGCCGTGGTGCCGACATACCGGGCCTCCAGGCCGTCGGCCTGCTCCTCGCCGAGCTGGTCCAGGACCTTGTCGAACTGCTCGATCGCCGTGAACGGCGGGGTGGCGACTGCGATCCACTGCATGATTCCTCCTCGATGAGTTCCGACACCCTTGACGCTAGGGATCGGAGCGCCGGGCCGAATCCGCCGGATCACTCATTCGAGGTACTCATCGCCGGCTGGACCACGCGGCGATCTGGCTCCGGGTGGCGAACCCGAGCTTGGTGAGGATGTGCTGGACGTGGTTCTGCGCGGTCCGCTCGGAGATCACCAGCCGCTCGGCGATCTGCCGGTTGGTCAGCCCTTCGGCCACCAGGCCGGCGACCTCGAGCTCGCGCGCGCTCAGGCCGTGCTCCTCCCCGCCGTTCAGCCGCGCGACGAGCACCTCGGTCCGCTCCGCGTACGCCGTCATCCCGAGCATGTCGACCAGCCGGGCCGCCTCGGTCGCCGACGACCGGGCCCGGTCGTGGTCGCCCGGCCGGTGCCGGGTGAACAGCGTCGAGGCGAGGTGGTACTGCGCCTCGGCGACGAACCCGGCCGCACCGGCGGTCTCGGCCAGTTCGACGGCCGTGGTGAGATCGTCGACCGCGGTATCCAGCCGTCCGAGAGCCGCACCGGCTCGGCCGATCGCCAGCTCGGTCGGTCCCATGTAGGCGACACCGTTGCCGACGGCATGTTCCCCGCGGAACGGCTGCAGCCGGTCCAGCAGTACGGCGAGGTCGTCGTACCGGCCGAGTCCCAGGCAGGCGAGCGTCGCGTAGACGTACGCCGGCAGCACGAAGAACGCGGGCAGCGACCACGTGTCGATCGGCCCTGCTTGCCGGTACGACGCGGCCGCCTGCTCGGGCGAGTTCGTGCAAAGCAACAGATGGGCCCGCGACAGCAGCGACAGCGTCACGAACCGCGGTGGCGGTGTGAACGGCTGCTCGGCGAACCGGCGGATCTCCTCACTGGGCCCGACGTGTCCGGCCAACGCCATTTGCAGGGCGAAGTACGCGCCGGTCGCCGGCGCCGGTTCGATCGGCCGCATTCGGTCGAACCCACGGCGGGCAAGCACGGCCGCTTCGGCGTAGAGGCCGCGAGCCTGCGCGATACAAGCGGCGATCCGGTCGTGGTGCCAGGCGGCGACCGGTCCGCCGAGGCGATCGACGGCGACGCGGAGGCGGGGGAGTTCCTCGGCTGCGGCAGCCAGCCGGCCGCTCTCGATCAGCGCATCGAGTCGCCAGATCGCACCCCACATCTCGGCCCGCGGATCGCTCGTCCGCTTGGCCAGGTCGAGCATCTCGGCCGCGAGCGTCAACCGCTCGGTGCGACCTTCGGGACCTGGGCAGGCTTCCTGCCGCGCCCGCAGCGCATCCGCCAGCGCCCGGTCGTCCCTGGATGCCCGAGCCAGCTCGAGCGCCTCCGAACTGATCGCGTCGAGCCGCGTTTGCTCACCGTCGTAGAAGGCCAGATGGCTGCGCAGCGACAGCAGCCGGGCGCGCAACGCCGGATCGACGTCGAGCGCAAGCGCCTGTTCACACAGTCGCTTGGCAGTTGCGTTGATCGTCGGATCGGGCACGGCCTCGAGCACCAGCGCAGCCTCGGCCGCTTCCTCCGGATTTTGCGCAGCTGCCGCCGCGTCGACCGCTGCCTCACAACACGCACGCAGATCGCCGGCGAGGTACGCCGCCTTGCCCAGGGCAATCAAGATCGCGCAGCACTCCGGCGGATCGAGAGGCCGCGTCGTCAACGCTTGCCGATACAGCCGGACACCTTCCTCATAGGCCAGTCGACGTACGGCGTCCTCGGCCGCGCGAACCATCCACATCCGGGCGGTCGTCCCGTCGCCGTACTGCGCTAGGACTGCGTGGTGACTGGCGATCGCAGCCAGGTTGGTCTCGGGATCGGCCTCCAGTGCGGTCGCGACGGCACGATGGAGCGTTGTCCGCTCGGTGGTCGACAGGGATGCCTCGACCGCGTCTCGAGTGAGGGCGTGGACGAAGCGGAAGTCCTGGTCCAACCGGTCGACGAAGCCGAGAGTTGTTGCCTCGTCGACCAGTGGCAGGCAGTCGTCGACTGGTCGTTGCATCGTCGCGGCAACTGTCCTGAGCCCGAAGTCGCGGCCGACGATAGCGGCCGCCTGGACCAGGCGGCGGCAGTCGTCCGAGGCTCGATCGAGCCGGGTCCGGACGATCTCCCGCACCGATCGTGGCGGTGGCTCGTTCGGACGCCAGGAGCCGTCGGCGATCGCGCGGGCGAGCTCCCGGACGAACAGCGGGTTGCCGCCGGTGACGTCGTACACCGTTGCCGCCAACTCTGGATCAGTGGTTGCCGGCGACAACTGTCCGGCGACCTCGGTCGCGGCCAACGCGTGCAGGTCCAGGCGTTCGGCCGCGGAGAGGTCGCCGAGTCCGGTGCTCTCGCGGGCGGTGGCGAGAACCAGCACTCGCAGGTTCGCGAGGTGGCCGGCGAGTTGCCGCAGGACCAGCAGGGACGGTTCGTCGCCGCGGTGCACGTCGTCGAGGATCACGACCAGGCCGTGGTCGCCGGCGGCTCGCCGTACCTCGTCGGTGACCTGTTCGAGGAGCTTGAAACGGTCGTCTCCGGTGAGCACCTGATCCGCGTCGAGCCCGAGAGATCGCAGGACCTGCCGCCAGGGCCAGTAAGCGGGCGCGCCTTCGGTCTCGGCGCAGCGTCCCCAGGCGACGGCGGCGCCCTGGGCGAGGGCTACGCCGGCGACCTCCTGCGCCAGCCGGGTCTTGCCGATTCCGGCCTCGCCGGTGCACAGCACCAGGCGGCCGTGTCCCGCGCGTGCCTCATCCACCCAGCCCCGCAGCGCCTGCAGTTCCCCCCGGCGCCCCACCATCGCCATGGGGCAAGCATCACTCCGCGGCGGCTTTTGCGGAAGTTTGCGCGGCCAGGAAGTCCTCCCAGGTGCGGGTGCCGACGTGGGCGCCGCTGAGCGTCAGGTTGCCGCCGGCCCGGTACACCTTGCCGGCCTTGCCCGGCACCCGGATCGGGAGCGACAGCCGGCGCTTGCCCGTCGCCTTCAGGTAGTCCTGCGCGAGCTCGCCCACGGTGTAGACCTTCGGTCCGACCACATCAGGCACCAGGCCGGCCGGCTCGCCCAGCGCCAGCTCGACGAGCCGCTCGGCCACGTCCCGCGCATCCACTGGCTGGAACCGCACCCCGCCGGGAACAGGCAGCACCGGCAGCTTCGCCATCGCCCGCGTGGTCCGCAACGCGAAGTCGTGGAACTGCGCGGCTCGCAGTACGGTCCACGGCACCGACGACCGGCGTACGGCTTGCTCGGCGCCGAGCTTCGACTTGAAGTACGTCAACGGCAACTGGTCCACCGCGGTCACCGAGATGTGCACCAGGTGACGTACGCCGGCCCGCTCGGCCGCCTGGACCAGGTTCTGCGTCCCGATGTCGTCGCCCTTCGGGCCACCAGCCAGGTGGACGACCACTTCGGCGCCCTCGACCACCGCGTCCAGGCCGTCACCCTGCGTCAGGTCTGCCGCGACGTACTCGATCCCGTCACCCCGGTCCTGCGCGTGCCGGCTCAGTACCCGCACCTTCCATCCAGCGGCCTGCACCAGCGGCACGACCTGCCGCCCCAGCGTGCCCGTCCCACCGGTCACCAGCATCGTTCCCACGATTCCTCCACTCGTCTCCGAGGCCCGTCTCCCGGGCCCTCACCCTTCTGACGGACCCCGATCGGGGAGTGTGACTCGGGCAAAATGTCGAGGGGAGTGGGCCAGGTCCGACGTCTCCCGCGTACCGACTCAGAACTGCAGGAGGTTGTCGTGAAGTACGTGATCCTGATCCACTCCAACCCGCAGCCGTGGGGCCACCCGACCCCCGACTTCACCGAGGCCGGCCGGGCGATCCCGGCGGCGGAGCGCAAGCAGATGTACGAGGAGTTCGAGGCGTTGCTGGCCGACCTGCACGCCTCGGGGGAGTTCCTGTCCGCGGCCGCGCTCGACGCCCCCGCCTCGTCGACCGTCTACCGCTGGCAGGGCAAGCGTCCGGTGAGCACCGACGGGCCGTACGCCGAGTCGAAGGAGCAGCTGGCCGGGTTCTTCCTGTTCGAGTTCGCCAGTCGGGAGCGGGCCGAGGAGGTCGCCACCCAGTTCGCCGGTCCCGGTGACACCGTGGAGCTACGGCCCGTGATGATGTGACGTGCTGATGTGATCAGGGCCCCGCAAATCAAGTGATGTACGCCGTACCGCCGGTGCGGAAGTTCTCCTACTCTGAATCGACTACCGAGAGTCAGGAGCACTGCCCGTGACCACCGTCATCCTGATGGGGCCGCCCGGAGCCGGCAAGGGAACCCATGCCGAGTTGCTGGCCGGCCGTCTCGGGGTGCCGGTCATCTCGACCGGCGACATCTTCCGTGCCCAGGTCGCCGAGGGGACCGACCTGGGCCGGACGGCCCAGCGGTACCTCGACGCCGGCGAGTACGTCCCGGACGAGGTCACCAACGCGATGATCCGCGAGCGGCTGGCCGCCGCCGACTGCCGTACCGGCTTCCTGCTCGACGGCTACCCGCGCACCCTCGAGCAGGCCGCCGTGCTGGACGAGGTCCTCGCGGCGCAGGGCCGCGGGCTGGTCGCGGTCGTCATCCTGCGCGTCGACCAGGAAGCCCTGGTGCAGCGCCTGCTCCGGCGGGCCGAGATCGAGCACCGCTCCGACGACACCGAGGACGTCATCCGCCGCCGCCTCCAGGTGTACGGCGACCAGACCGTCCCCCTGATCAGCCTGTACGACGAGCGCGGCGTCCTCCGCGAGATCGACGGCACCGGCGAGATCCACGAAGTCCGCACGCGCGTCCTCGACGTCGCCGTCGAACTTACGCCGGCCGAGTGACCCGCGACGTTCACGGCGTACTGCCAGGAAAGTCCACGGGCTCTCCCAGCGGGTCTTTCTAACGTCTTTACCTTCGCACGGGGATCGGAACCGACGAAGGAGAAGGACAGTGGAAGACGACGACAAGCCGGTCGGCCGGGTGCTCACCCGGCGCCGGGCCCTGGCCGTGTTCGGCGCGGCCGGCGTGACGTTCACCGCCGTGGGTACGGCGGTGGCCGCCGACGCCGCGACGAGTACGACGGTCGACTGTGTGGCCAAGCCGGAGATGACCGAAGGGCCCTACTTCGTGGACGAAGGGCTGAACCGGTCGGACCTGCGGGTGGACACGTCGGACGGGTCCAGGGTCGCCGGGACCACGTTCACCCTGGTGCTGCACATCCTGCAGGTGGGCAGCAAGGCCTGCACACCGTTGCCTGGTGCAACTGTTGACCTCTGGCACTGTGACGCCGCCGGGATCTACTCCGACATCGCGGCCGAAGGGACCACGGGCAAGAACTTCCTCCGCGGCTACCAGGTCAGCAACCCGGGCGGGATCGTCAAGTTCACCACGATCCTGCCCGGCTGGTACCAGGGCCGGACCGTCCACACCCACGTGAAGGTCCGCACCACGGGCGCCGACGGCAGCCCGTACGAGTTCACGTCTCAGCTCTATTTCCCCGAGGAGTTCAAGGCGGCCTACCTGGCCGCGGCGCCGTACGCCGCCAAGGGCACGCCGGACACCACGAACGACACCGACATGCACTACGCCGACCTCGGCGACCAGATGCTTCTGCAACCGAAGCAGACCAGCAGCGGCTACGAGGCCTCGTTCGCCATCGCCCTGGACCTGTCCGACACCGCGGTCGGGGCCGACGACGCGTTCAGCATGCCGGGTGGCGGTGGCACCCCGCCGACGGGCACTCCACCCACCGGCACTCCACCCACGGACACCCCGCCGGCAGCCTGAGCTGTACTGAGCCCCGGGTGCCCTGCCCGGGGCTCAGGTGCGCCAGACGGGGGCTACCGACTTGCGGTAGTTGCGGCCGAAGATGCCGGTGATCACGGTGTAGACCGGCTTCGGGATGCCGCTGGTGATCGCGGCCATCTCGTCGGGTCCGGCGCCGTCGGAGACCCAGGCGAAGAACGTGCCGCCCTGCGACGGCCCGATCTTGGCGAACTCCCGGCCCATCGCCTTCAGCTCGGCGGAGTCCTTCTTCTCCAGGTACACGGCCTCGATCTCGGCCTCCTCGTGATCCATGTGCTGCACCGTCACGCGTTGCAGCTCCTGCATCGCCGCCAGCGCGGCCGCTGCGTCCGCGGCGCTCGCCGTACTGCGCAAGCTCGCGATCGAGCTGCGCGCCGCGTTCAGCGCGGTCGCCATCGTGTCGTGCTCGGCATCCATCTGGGTGAGCAGGTCGCGGCTCACACCGATCTGCTCCAGCGCCGGCCAGGCGATGTCGTGCTCGCCCTCGTGATGGTGTGTCAGCTGCTGGTCGAAGTTCGCCCAGGCCGTGGCCAGTTGCTGGGCCCGCTGCCGATCCCCCTCCGGAAATCGCCCCAACGCGTCGATGAATCGCTGCAGATCCCGCCGTACTGCGGCGTGGATCGCCTTGTTCATACTCATTTCCGCCATGAATCCGGAGTGTAGGCTGAAATCCCCGGAATTCGGAGACAACATGGCGGTGGCATTTCGCGGGACCGTGCGCCAGTGGCGCGACGACAAGCCTGGCGGGCTGGCAGTGGTCGACGTACCGGCCGAATTCGTAACGGAACTGGGCGGACGCAAACAGCGACGCATCACCGGCACGCTGAATGGCGCGGATTTCACCGCCAGCACCATGCTGGTGGCCGGTGGCGGCTTTTGTGTCGGCGTCAGCAAAGCCGCGCTGAAATCCGCGGGCGCCGCGGTCGGCGACCCGATCGACGTCGTCCTGCACCCCTGATCCCGGGAACATCCCACGCACGTGGGTGGTTGAGCAGAACGTGCATGGTGAGTACAAGGTGCCCGGTGGGAAGTTGGTTGTTGCGGACCTCGACGTGGTGGACGAGCACGTCCGGAGGGCGCAGATCAGTGGGGACTTCTTCCTGGAACCGGATGACGCGCTGGAGCGGATCAACGGTGCCCTCGCCGGTCTGCCGGTGGCGACTCCGGCGGCGCAGGTGGCTGCCCGAGTCCGCGGTGTCCTGGGGGATGGCGTCGAGATGCTCGGGTTCTCGCCGGATGCTGTGGCGGTCGCCGTACGGCGTGCGTTGACCGGGGCAACCGGTTGGCGCGATCACGAGTGGGAGTTCGTGCACGACGTACCGCGCGAGCCGGCGTTGCAGATGGCGCTCGACGAGGTGCTGACCGAGCAGGTCGGCTCCGGTGAGCGCCCGCCGACGCTGCGGGTCTGGGAGTGGGCGTCGAACGCCGTCATCATCGGCAGTTTCCAGTCGCTTAGCAACGAGGTCGACCTCGACGGCGCAGCCAAGCACGACGTGACAGTCGTACGGCGGATCAGCGGCGGCGGAGCCATGTTCGTCGAGCCGGGGAACACGATCACGTACTCGCTCTACGTCCCCGAGTCGCTGGTGTCCGGGCTGTCGTTCACCGAGTCGTACGCATTCCTGGACGACTGGGTGATCGGCGCGCTGAACGATCTCGGCATCGCCGCGACGTACCAGCCGATCAACGACATCACCTCGCCGGCCGGCAAGATCGCCGGCGCCGCCCAGAAACGCCTGGCAGGCGGCGCCGTTCTGCACCACGTCACGATGGCCTACGACATGGATGCCGCGAAGATGCTCGAGGTGCTGCGGATCGGCCGGGAGAAGCTGTCCGACAAGGGCACCACGAGCGCGAACAAGCGGGTCGACCCGCTGCGCAGCCAGACCGGTCTCGACCGTGCCGAGGTGATCGACCGCATGGTCGCGTCGTTCGCCGGCCGCTACGGCCTCAAGCCCGGCTCGATCGACCCGGCCACCGTCGAGCTCGCCGAGGACCGGGTCACCACCAAGTTCGGCACCGAGGACTGGCTCACCCGGGTTCCGTGATCGGTACGGCGTTACCGCTCACCCGCACCCTGTTGTCGTCGGCCCGCAGTTCGACGTGGATCAAGCTCGGCCGACCCAGGTCGTCGCCTTGGTGCAGCGTGAGCGTGACCGGTGCCTGGACGAGACCGCGCTCGCGCAGGTAGGCGCCGAACGCAGCCGCTGCCGCGCCGGTCGCCGGATCCTCGACGACCCCGCCGACCGGGAACGGATCGCGCACGTGGAAGGTCGTCTCGGACTCCCGCCAGACCAACTGCAGGGTGGTGAGATCGCGTTCCAGCATGTACGCGAGCAGCCGGTCGAAGTCGTACTCGAGGTCGGCGAGTCGTTGCCGGGTCGCCGTACCCAGCACGAGGTGGCGGGCACCGGCGAATCCGATGGCCGGCGGTAGGGCTGGGTCGAGCTGGTCGGCACGCCAGCCGAGGATGTCCAGGACCTCGCCGACGTCGCCGGCCTCCTCGACGTACGGCTCGACACTCGTCAGCGTCGCTCGCATGCCTTCGTCGACCGTGACCGGCACGTCGCCGGCGGGTGTCGAGAAGACCCGCTCACCCGGGCCGATCCGCTCGGCGAGCGCCACGGCGGTGGCCACCGTGGCGTGTCCGCAGAACGGGACTTCTGCCTTGGGCGAGAAGTACCGCACCTGGTATTTGCCAGTCACGAAGGCGGTCTCGGAGTAGCCGAGGTCGGCGGCGATCGTCTGCATCGCGGCGTCGTCCAGACCGCTCGCATCGAGCACGACTCCGGCCGGGTTGCCGCCGGCCGGGTCGGTGGTGAAAGCGGTGTAGCGAAGTACGTCGGTCATCGGCGCCTCAGCGTGAGATGGGTGGCAGCAGGTGAGCTGATCATCTCAGTCACCTTGTAGTTCCGCAGAGCCTCGTCGACGTTGTCGAACAGTCGCTCACCGGCCCCGGCCAGCAGCGGGACCTGAACCAGGTACAGCTCGTCGATCAGACCAGCCCGCAGATACGCCTGGACCGTCGCCGCGCCGCCCGCGATCACCACGTCCTGTCCCTTCGCGGCCGCGAACGCCCGCTCGAGCACGACCTGGACCGGCTCGTCGGTGAAGTGGAACGTCGTCCCGCCGTCCATCGGCACCGACTCCCGCGGGTGGTGCGTGCGCACGAAGACGTCGTGGTGGTACGGCGGGTTGTCACCCCACCAGCCCTTCCACGAGTCGTCCTGCCACGGACCGCGGATCGGTCCGAACATGTTCCGGCCCATGATCGTCGCGCCGACCTCCTTGTCCCACAGCGCGACCCGCTCGGCGTCGATCCCGGTCGCGCCGGGCTCCTGCGCCGCGAACATCCAGTCATGCAGCCCCTCCACGCCGTCCCCGAACGGCGCCTCCTCACGCTGGTTCACCCCGGCGCTGAATCCGTCCGCCGTGATGGTGAAGTTGTGGACCCGAACCTTGGCCATAGCAGTCTCCTCAGGTTGTGCTTGCACCCGCTGGTCGGAGCCGGTTCGGTCGCTTTGACATGGTTACTCGGTCCAGTCCAGCTGCGGCTCGGGAATCTCCAGTCCGCGCCCGAAGGCCTGCGCCTCCGCCCGGGCCGCCGCGTCGCCGCGCGGGTACCGGAACACCCGGCCCGGGAACACCACGAAGATCTCCTTGGCGTTGTGGAAGTCGGCGTACCAGCCGGGGGAGTCCAGGCTCGCCGCCAGCTCCCGGGCCAGCGTCTCGGAGTGCCAGTCCTCCACCTCGAACTCCAGCACCGACCACACCGGCGGCTGGCCGGTGGAGGCGCTGCTCACGTCGTACCTGCTGATCTTCCGCACGGCCAGCGGGATCTCCGACAACTCCGTCCCCACCCGGAGGCTCTCCAGGATCAACACACCCTCGTACATGCCGATCTCCTCTCCTCGCCCCCGACGCTAACTCGCCGCGCCGACATACCGTGGGGCCGTGGAGCTTGGATACGTGATCCTGTACGTCGAGGACCTCGACGTCTCGGTGGAGTTCTACCGGGACGTGCTGGGACTGCCGCACAAGTTCAGCGACGCGGGGTACGCCGAGTTCGCGACGGGCGCGACCCGGTTCGCGCTGTACGAGCGGCGGCGGGCGGAGTGGCTGACCGGGCGGGCGGTGACGCCCGGCCCGGCCGCGGAGATCGTGCTGATGGTCGGCGACGTGGACGCGTGCGCCGATCGCCTCGCCGGCTTGGGCGTGCCGGTGCTCAGCGGGCCGGCCGACCGTCCGTGGGGACACCGGACGGTGCACGTGGCCGATCCCGACGGGTTCGTGGTCGAGTTGGCTCAGGAGATCCCGCGCCGGCGCGGGCGGCGGGTCAGCGGCGACGGTGGTGGTAGTGCTGCTGATGCTGCCAGCGGTGGCGGTGCGCCCCGCTGAACAAGGCGATCCAGAACAGGCCCCACAACAGCCACGGCGCGGTCAGCAGCACCGCGGTGACGACGAGGCCGATCATCAGGATCGGCGCGAGCATCACGAACGGCGGAGGCGCCTGCCGTTGCCGCTGCCGGACCGGCTTCCCGGCCGGCGACCAGGGGCCCTGCACGAGTTGCAGCTCGGCCGGGTCCGGGAGGTCGTCGAACAGCGGCACCAGGTCGTCGGCGTACCGGGCCCGGGTCGCGTGCTCGCTACGGTCCTCGAACTCCTCCTGCGTCAGCCGGCCGGCGACGAAGTGGTCGCTGAGCATCGCCACGGCCTGGTCGCGCTCGGCGTCGCCGATCCGGACCGGGCCGTGGCGCTCGGGAAGGTACGGGTTCATGACCGGTCCTGCGGCTCGTCGTCGGCGAGGATCCCGTACAGCTTGCGCCGCAGCTCGGCGAGCGCGTCCTTGGCCTGCGCCTGCTGCTCCGGTGTGCCGGTCGCGAGGATCTGCCACATCGCCGCCGCGGCCTGGCCGAGCATCGGTTTCAGCCCGTTCTCGTCGTCGTGCTGTGGCGCGCCCATCGCCTCCCACGGCGCCCGGACCTCGTCGGCGTGCTCGGCGACGTACGCCCGGCCCTCGTCGGTCAGCGTGAAGGTCCGGCGGCCGACCTCGGCGTCGGCGGTGACCAGGCCCTCGTCCTCGAGCTGCTGCAGGGTCGGGTAGATCGAGCCCGGGCTCGGCTTCCACACCCCGCCGCTGCGCTCGGCGATCTCCTGGATCAGCTGGTAGCCGTTCATCGGCTGCTCGGCCAGGACGGCGAGGATCGCCGCCCGGACGTCACCGCGCCGGGCCTTGGGCCCGCGCCAGCGCGGCGGCGGCCCGCCCCACGGCGGCCCGAAGAACTGCCCGCCGAACATCCCCCACTGGCCGCCCCCGAACGGGTGCTGGTGGCCGTGATGGGTCTTGCGGCCGCCGCTCATCGCGGCGCGCAACTCTTCCTTCAGGTCCTCGAAGGCTGAACAGTGCCGGGCGAGGTGCTGCCAGGGCCACCCCGCCGCGTACGTCGATCCGGTCATCTCGACCACCCGTCCCTCGGCTGAGAATGCGATAGTTCGACGATATATCGCGAACGATCGCAACCCAAGGGGTTCAGCCGGCCGACTCCACGGTTGCCCGCCAGCTCGCGAGCAGCCGGAGCGCGTCGTACGTCGGTGAGCCCCGTTCGGCGGTGTAGACGGTCATGGTCAGACCGGGGTCGGCGGGCAGCGGCATTGCCTCGAACCGCAGCTCGAGCGGGCCGACCTCCGGGTGGCGGAAGTGCTTGACGCCGGAGTGGTGCAGGCGGACGTCGTGCGCGGCCCAGCGCTTGCTGAACTCCTCACTCCGGGTGGTGAGCTCGCCGACCAGCTCGGTCAGCTTGCTGTTGTAAGGGTCGCGGCCGGCCTCGGTGCGCAGCAGGGCGACGGTGGTGTTCGCCGAGTGGTTCCAGTCCGGGTAGAAGGTCCGCGCGGCTGGATCGAGGAAGTTGAAGCGGGCCAGGTTGGCCGGTCGAGTGGCTGTGGCGAAGACCGGGGCGAACATGGCCTGGCCGAGCTCGTTGGCGGCGAGCAGGTCGAGCCGGCCGTTGCGGACGAACGCCGGCGACTCGGTCAGCGACTCCAGGATCGCCAGGATGCCTGGGCGGACTTCCTCGGTGGTCCGGCGGCGTCGCGCCGTACGTGGGGATGCGCCGGCAGTGCGAGCCAGATCGGACAGGTGCTGACGCTCGGCCTCGTTCAGTCTCAGTGCGTCGGCGAGTGCGTTGAGCACGCTGTCGGAGACTCCGCCGAGGTGGCCGCGCTCGAGGCGGGCGTAGTACTCGACGCTGACGCCCGCGAGCAGGGCGACCTCCTCGCGCCGCAGACCCGGCACCCGGCGGTGCCCCGAGTGCAGGCCACCGATCCCGGCCTGCTCCGGCGTGACCTTCGCCCGCCGGCTGGCCAGGAACTCGCGGATCTCACTGCGGTTGTCCACGCTTTCGAGGCTAGCGCGGGTGTTGTAGGTCAGGGGTGCCCTGTGAGTACCACCCTCAGCTCGCTTCGATCACGCGGTAGTCGTACGGCGGGATCGCGTCGCTGACCGCGGTCATCGTGAAGCCCGCCTGGGACAGCACGCTGCGGAACTCGGCCTCGGTGCGCTCCCGGCCGCCGGTCACGACGAGCATGTGGATGTCGACCAGCAGCGTCGGTACGTCGTTCGGTCCGGCGAGCTCGGGGAGCATTCGGTCGAGGACCAGGAGGCTTGCGGTCGGCGGCATCGCGGTTCGGCAGTTGCGGAGGATCTGCAGGGCTGCGGCGTCGTCCCAGTCGTGCAGGATCTGCTTGAGCAGGTAGGCGTCCGCGCCCTTGGGCACTTCGTCGAAGAAGTTGCCGGGCTCCAGGCGGCACCGATCGGCGACACCTCGTGCGTCGAGTGTCGTCGCGGCATCCTCGAGGCCGGAGGGGAGGTCGAAGACGATGCCTTGCAGGGTTGACTGCGCGGTGAGCAGCTCGGCGATCAGGGTGCCGTCACCGCCGCCGACGTCGAGGATGGTGTCGAAGCGCTCTGGGCGGATGGCGTCGACCAGGCCGGGCGCGGCGGCGCGGGAGTGCTGCGCCATCGCCTTGTTGAAGACGGCGGATGCCGCCGGATGGCTTGTGTAGTAGTCGATCCAGAACATGCCATGGGCCTGCAGCCAACCGGGTACGCCAGTTCGGATCGCGGTGACCAACTCACCCCAGCTGAGCCAGGAGGCCTTGTCCCACAACATGACGGACAGGGCGTGAATGGAGTCGTCAGTGGTACTGCGGAGGCATCCACCGGCCTCGGTGAGCTCGAACATGTCGGTGTCGGTCTGCCGGGTGAGGCCCAGTCCGGCCAAGGCGCGCAGGAGGCGCCGGAGGGATCGCTGGTCGGCGTCGAGGATCTTCGCCAGCTCGGCGCTGGATCGTGGCCCGTCCTCCAGCAGGTCGGCCAGGCCGAGCTCTGCGGTCGCGCTGACGACCTTCGTCACGGTCGCTCCGAACAGCAACTGGTCTTGGTTCGTGGTCATTCGGCCACGCTCACACCGGGTGCACCGCGGGGACATGACCAGGAGTGCACAGGTGTTGAGGATCCGTGTACTGGCCGGTGCTGGTTGGTTACGGTGGGCGGATGAGCGTCGTGTTCCGGGCCGACGACCAGCCTCTGAAGGCACGAGCCGACTACTGGCACCAGGTGGTCGGGGACACGCTCGCGCGCCTGGATCTGGCGGCTCCGCCGTCGCTGGATGCCCGGGACCGCTTGCGGGTCGGCGAGGTCGGTCCGGTGCGGGTGGTCGAGCTGTCGACCGGCGAGTCGAGCCGGGCTACTCGTCGCCGTACGCATATCAGCAGTTCGGATCCTGAGGTGTTCAAGATCGACGTCCAGGCTCGCGGGCATGGTCTGATCGCACATGGCGGTCGGGAGGCTCGCTGCGCGCCGGGTGACTTCACGCTGGTCGATCTGTCCCGGCCTTGTGGCTGGGCGAACAGTCCGGCGGCCGGCCTGGTGGCGGTGGCATTTCCGCGATCGCTCTTGCCTGCTTGGGATCTGGACTCGCTGACCGGTGTTCGGATTGCCGGTGATGACGGGCTGGGTGCGCTCGTGTCCTCGCTGGCGCTTCGGCTTCCGAAGCACCTCGACGACGCGGACGGCGGACGCCTCGGTACGGCGATGCTGGACCTGCTGACCGTGGTCCTGGCCGAACGGCTCGGGGACGGTCGAAGCGTTCCGCCGGCGACGCGGCGCCGGGCGTTGCTGGTCCAGATCCACGCGTACATCGAGCAGCGCTTGTCGGATCCGGCGCTGTCGCCGCGGAGCATCGCGGCGGCCAACTTCATCTCGGTCCGCTATCTCCACAAGCTTTTCGAAGCCGAGAAGACGACCGTGGTCGCCTCGATCCGACGCCGCCGACTCGTCCGCTGCCACCGCGATCTACTCGACAGCACCCTGAACGCCGTACCAGTCAGCGCCATCGCAACCCGCTGGGGCTTCAGCAGCCCTGCCCACTTCACCCGCCTGTTCCGCGCAACCTACGGCCAACCCCCGACCCAGGTACGCAACCCGTGACCTGACGGGCTGCTGATCGGGGGTCAGGCGGCGAACTGCAGGTCGTCGGCGGTGGCGACGAGGACGACAGAGCTGCCTTCGACGGCGACCTGCTTGAGGGAGGCGCCGAACGGGAGCTCGGGGAGCGTGATGCCGCGGGCCAGCAACCGGCTCACGACGGTGCGGAGTGCTGACGGGACTGCGTCGGAGAGCTGGTCGACGGCGAGCACGATGCGGCCCTTCTCGACCTTCGGGACGAGCGTCGCGTCCACGTCGACACCGCGAACCGCCAGCTGGGCGTGCAGTTTCTCGTCCACGACGCGCAGAGTCAGGTCGTCGACGCCAGTCGCCCGTGCGGCGAGCTTGGTCAGCTCGGCCGGCGACAGCCGGAGCTTCATATCCGTCGAGTCGATGGTGACCGCCGCGCCGGCTCCGCCCGTCACCAGCGCGCGCGGGACGTGCACGCCGCTCATCGTCACCGTGAGGTCCTCGGCGGGAACGGACGAGAACGTCGGCTGCTGCATCGTCAGCGTGACCGACTGGAACTCCTCGCGCGCGACCTGCGGCAGGAACCCGAACCCGCCGATCGAAACGCTGGTGTCCGCGGCCTGGACGTCGTACTTCGCGGCCTCGTCGGCAGCCATCGTCGCCAGCCGATCCTCGGCAACCCACGCGGCAGCCCGATCAGCACCCACCACGAGGCACCCCAGCACCACCACGGTGACCACCAGACGCCGCCCCCAACGACGCGGTCTCCTCGAACCCATCCCAGCCCTTCCCACCATCCGGCCCGCAAGCCCCGACACCCCGTCAACCCCGCACAGCCTAGGCCAGCCCCCCAACCCACCTCCCCACACTCCTTACATGAGCGGTTACGCGGGGGTGCGGAGGGTGTTGATGGTTTCTTGGAGGGCTTGGGTGGTGGGGGTGGGGTTGATGCCGAAGGCAACTGTTGCTGCCGTGGAGTCGATGACGAAGGGGCGCTGCCACTGGTACTGCGTTTCGACCATTGCGCGGGCGGCCGGGTTGAAGAGGCCGGCGAGGCGTAGCGCGAAGCCAGGCATCTTGGCGACGCGGGCGGTCGGGGCGCCGGCGAGCTCGGCAGCGTGGGTGGCGAGCTCGCGGATCGACTGCGGCGGGGGAGTGGGCACGTGCCACGCCCGCCCCCACGCCTTCTCGTCCGCGGCGACAGCGACCAGCGTGCGCGCGACGTCACCGACGTACGTCCAGCTGTGCGGTGCGTCCAGGTCGGCCGGCGCCGTACCGCGCCGGCCTTCGATCACCTTCGGCAGCACCATCACGCTGAACGGCGACACCGTGTGCGCGCCTAGGTAGTCCGACCCGCGCACCTCAGCCGTCCGGATCCGCCCGGCCTCGTGCGCCGCCAGCGCATCGGTCCAGAGCTTGGTGCGCACCTCACCCTTCACAGAGTTCGGCCGCAACGGCATGCCCTCGGTCATCGGCCCGTCCACCTCGCCGTACCCGTACAAGTTCCCCGTCGTCACCAGTACGGCGCCTGTCTCCTCAGCCGCACGCACCAGCGCCGCCCCAAGCGGCGGCCAGTCCGTAGCCCACCGGTGATAGGCAGGCCCCGCACAGCTGTACAACCCCACAGCCCCCTTGGTCACCTCAGCCAACCGCTCCCCATCCGAAGCATCCACCGCCACACACTCGATCCGCCCCTCCCCGCCAGCGCCCGCTCCGCCAGCGCCTGCTCCGCCAGCGCCTGCCCCGGCAACGCCTGCTCCGCCAGCGCCTGCTCCGGCGGCACCCGCCTCGCCGGGAGCGCCCGCGCCGGCAGCGGCTGCTCCGGTGGGGTCGCCGGGGCCGCCCGCGGTGGGGGCGGGGAGGGGTTGTGGGCCGCGGCCCGAGCGGGTGACTAGCCGGACCTGCTCGCCTTGAGCGGCGAGGAGGCGGGCGGTGGCTGATCCGACCGGGCCGGCTCCGACGACGACGTGCAGAGACATGGTGGGCGACCTCTCGAACTCGGGGCGAGAACAGTGTTCTCGAACAAGTTCACTGTACGCAGACCGCAATGCCATGGTCAAGAACACTGTTCTCGAAACGTTCCAGTGTTCTCAGCTCTGTGTCAGACTGATCCCATGTCCGCACCATCGGTCCGCGCCCGAGTCCGCTCGGAGATGAGCCAGGAGATCAAGGCCGTCGCCCGCCGGCACCTGGCGACCGACGGCGCCAACCTCTCCCTGCGCGCAGTCGCCCGCGACCTGGACATCGTCGCCTCCGCCCTCTACCGCTACTTCCCGAGCCGCGACGCCCTGCTCACCGCCCTGATCATCGACGCCTACGAGGCCCTCGCCGCCGCCGCGACCGAAGCCGAGTCCGCCGTCCCCCGCGACGACCTCCGCGCCCGCTGGCTGGCCGTCTGCCGCGCCGTACGCGCCTGGGCTCTCGCAAACCCCGCCGAGTATGGCCTGATCTACGGCGCCCCGGTCCCGGACTACGCCGCCCCGCAGGACACCGTCGAGCCGGCCTCGAAGGTGATCCTGCTGCTGGTCGGCATCGTCACCGACGGCCTCGGCCGGCTCAACTCGATCAAGGCCTCACCACTCACCATGCCGCTGCGCGCCGACCTCCGCCGCCTCATCGACGAGCGCCAGGGCGAGCTGCTCGAGGAGCGCCTCGACCGCGTGCTGGTCGCGTGGACGCACCTGTTCGGCGTCCTCAACTTCGAGGTCTTCGGCCGTCTCGACGACATGATCGAGGCCCGCGCCGAGTACTTCGACCACCACATGATCCTGATGGCCGACCTCGCCGGCCTGCCCAAGTGACGGTCGCCGACTTCACCCGCCACAAAGGGCTCCTGTACGCCGTCGCCTACCGCATGCTCAGCAGCGTCGCCGACGCGGAGGACGTCGTACAGGAAGCCTGGCTTCGCTGGGACGAGGTGGACCAGGCAACGATCGAGGACCCCGAGGCCTACCTCGTCAAAGTCACCATCCGGCTGTCGATCGACCGCGTCCGCAGTGCCGCAATACGACGTGAGTCCTACGTCGGCCCGTGGCTGCCCGAGCCGATGCTCACCACCCCCGACGCCGCCGACGACGTCGTCCGCGCCGACACAGTCTCGACCGCGATGCTCCTTGTCCTGCAGGCGTTGTCACCCACCGAGCGCGCGGTCTTCATCCTCAACGAGGCCTTCGGCTACAACCTCACGGAGATCGCAGCAATCCTCGGCCGCCGTGACGCCGACGTCCGCCAACTGGCCCACCGCGCCCGCGCCGCAGTCGCCGACCGCCGCCGCAAGTACGACGCCGACCCGGCAACGCAGCAGCAGGTCACCGAGCGATTCCTCGAAGCCTGCCTCGGCGGAGACCTGAAGGCGCTCATGGACGTCCTAGCACCGGACGTCACCCTGATCAGCGACGGCGGCGGCCTGACCGGCGCCCCACGCAAGCCCATCCACGGCCCGCAGTACGTCGCCCAGGCGATCATCCTGCTGTCCCAGCGCCGCCCCGCCGACTCCCACGTCGTACTGCGGCACGTCAACGGCGCGCCCGGCCTGGTCATCTACGCCGGCGCTACCCCGGTGATCGCAGCCACCTTCCACCTCGTCGACGGCGCGATCGAGACCATCCATGTCGTCAGCAACCCGCAGAAGCTCACCGGTGTAGCGGAAGTGATCTGACTCACCAGCCAGCCCTGTCACGCTCCACCCAGCTGTCTCGTCCGTGAGGCGCCCACCCACCAGCGGACGAAACGGAACCCCATGTACGCCGTCTACCTCGCAGCAACCCTCCTGGCCGCCACCCTCACCGCCTCAGCCGCAGTAGCCAACCTCATCGGCCACGCCTACCCCAAGTCCCAAGCCGACAAGCTCAACGTCCCCCACACCTGGATGCGCCCGCTCGGAACCCTCCTGGGCGCAGCATCCCTGGGCCTCCTGGCCGGCCTGGCCATCCCGCCCTTAGGCCTCCTGGCCAGCGCCGGCCTCGTCCTCTACTTCCTGGGCGCCCTGGCAGCCCACCTCCGAGTCCACGACCACCAATTGGCCGCCTGGACCCTCTTCTTCACCGCCTCCCTGGCCGCCCTGATCACCAACCTCACGTACCACTAGGCACCCGGACCATCACCCAGGCAGCCCGCGCGATCGCCGCCGGCGCCAGCAGTTGCCGAAGACCGATGGTTCGGTTGACGAAGGCAAGCATGTGCGCCGCGGTCCGCTCGTCCCGTACGGCGGCCCCGAGCAGCAACCGGTCGACAGGCGTCGGCGGGCCGGCCTTCGCCTGGTCCTCGATGGTCGACTGGTGGCCGGTCAGCGCCTTGCGACGCCGTACGTACTGGCGAAGCGCCGGCTCGAGCGGGCTGCCGTCGAGCAGCGCCGGTGTGACTGCGTCGGCCAGCCACTCCGCGGTCTGGAACGCCCACCCGCACCCGACCCCCTGGGACGGGTCCGAGGTCATCGCTGCATCACCGATGAGGGCGACATCAGGGCGCGGCACCGCGGAACGGGTGATGAGTGCGCAGTCGGTGGCACCGACGATCGGTGAGCTGCGGTGGGCTGCTTCGAAAACCGGAGCATCCGGCAGCCGGCGCAGGTCGGCCAGCAGCGCGGACTCCCGATCGGAGCGGTACGCCGGAAGTGCTGCCTTGACCGGCATCGACGCCAGCACAGTGACGCCGTCCTCGTTCGGCATGGCGTAGGCGATCCCGGGCTCGTGCAACCAGATCTGCGTCCTCGAGCCCGACGTCAGCCGAACATCGGTGAACTCTGCGAAGTAGATGAACCGCTCGTTCGCCGCCACCCGCTGTTCGGCGCCGGCGAGCCGCGCGACGACCGAGTTCACGCCGTCCGCGCCAACCACGAGCCGCCCGCGCACGGACCGCTCGCGCCGGTCGTCGCCCCGAACCCTGACGCCACCGTCGTCGAGCAGCCCGCACACTCGCTGCCCCAGCATCAGGTCGACACCGCTCGTGCCGGCGGCCAACGCCCGGACCATCGGGTCGAGCTTCGCCCGGCGAATGCTGTACCCGTGTGGACTGCCCGGTGGAGCGACCACCCACCCCCACGGCGTGTAGCAGTCGAGCCCGTTCCGGATCCCACCGGCCGCCTCGATCGTCCGGTCGAGGCCGAGTCGCCGGATCGTCGGAGTCGCACAGGCCATCACATGATGTGTGCACAGCACCTTGAAGCTGTCGATTCGGTGATGCTTCTCGACGAGCGCGACCCGCAGGCCGGCCCGTCCGAGCAGGGTCGCCGCCGTCGATCCCGCGATACTCGCCCCGACCACGATCACGTCGTACATCTGAACCCTCCCGATAGACAGCACGACCGTGCTGTCTATCTCATAGATGGCACGGTCGTGCTACCTTGTCAAGGGTGAACCGCCTCCGGCGCTCCGACGGCGAGCAGACGTACGCCGCCATCCTCGAGACGGCCGTCCGCCTCGCCTCGATCGAAGGCCTGAGCACGCTCACGCTCGGCCGGCTCGCCGAGGAGGCCGGCGTGAGCAAGAGCGGCCTGTACGCGCACTTCGGGTCGAAGCAGCAGCTCGAGCTGGACATCATCCAGGCGGCCCGGGACATCTTCGAGCGCGAGGTGATCCAGCCGGCCCTGGCCGCGGACGACGGGCTCCCGCAGCTGGAGCAGATCTGCGCGTCCTACCTGTCCTACATCGAGCGGCGCGTCTTCCCCGGCGGCTGCTTCTTCGCCGGGATGCTCGCGGAATTCGACGCCCGTTCCGGTACGGCGGCTCACGACGCAGTCGCCTCGGACCAGCAGGGCTGGACGGAGCTGCTCGAGTCCTTCGCCGCCGTGGCCCGCGATCGCGGGCAGCTCAAGCGCACCACCGACGTACCTCAACTCGTCTTCGACCTGACCGCGGCCGTCGAGCTGGCGAACTACTATCACGTCCTCTTCGGCGACCCCAAGGTCCTCGACCGCGCCCGTAGGGCGATCGACACCGCCATCGCCGCGAACCGGCCCTAGCGTCCTGAGGCGGACAGCTCGGCGAGCACCGCCTGGATCGCCGGGCTGGTGTTGGCGCTGCGGCGCCAGGCGGCGTGGACTTCGCGCTTCGGCGGGCGGCGGAGCGGGCGGGCGACCAGGTCGGAGCCGAGCGGTGGGCGGGCCAGGCGGGGGATCAACGCGATGACGTTGCCCGAGGCAATGAGCGCCAACTGGGTGCCGAAATCATCGACCAGATGGCGTACGTCGGGATCCTCGGCAACGTCGGCGAACAGCCGCCGGAACCACTGGTGGCACACCGTCCCAGGCGGACTCGTCACCCAGGCCTGGCCAGCAAAGTCGGCACCGGTGAGAGGCGAGTCAAGGCGCGCGAGCGGATGCGTCCGATGCATGACCACGTCGCCGACGTCGGTGTGCAACCCGCGCTGGGTAAGCGAGGGTGGCACCACGGCCGGAATCCCATCGGCGTCATGGATGAGAGCGAGGTCCGCTGTCCCCGCATCGACACTGCGCAGCGCCTCATCCGGGTCTTGCTCGGTGAGGTGCACCTGGAGGTCCGGGCAGCGCACGGACAATTGCTGGAGCGTGGGCGCGAGCAGACCGCGGATGGCCGTGGAGAAGGCGACGACTCGCAGAACGCCACGCGGCGAGCCCTCCGCGACCGACTGGGCCGCCTCCGCACAGCGCTCCAACGCCTGGAACACCTCCGGCGCGGAGTCGACGATCGCCTGTCCAGCCGGCGTCAGCACGACCCCGCGACCGGCCGGCGCAAGCACCGGCACGCCCACCTGACGCTCCAGCCGTTTGATCTGCTGCGACACCGCCGACGCGGTGAACCCGAGCTCATCGGCCGCACGCGCCAGCGTCCCAAGCGCGGCCACCGACCGCAACGCCTGCAGGGCTCCCACGTCGATCATGAAGACAGATTAAGCAATATCGCCAAAAAAGCATCGCTGGACCACATCAATCGTCCGCGCCAGGATCGAACCATGACCGACCAACTCTTCGGCGCGAACCTCGTCGCCCTCGTGACCCCGATGAACCCCGACGGCACGATCAGCGAACTCGGCCTCACCAGCCTCGTCGACCACCTCCTCGCCACCGGCTGCGACGGCCTCGTCGTCGGCGGCACGACCGGCGAGGCACCGACCCTCACCGACACCGAGTCGGCCGACCTCGTCCGCGCCGTAGCGACCCAGACCGACAAGCGAGCCAAGGTCATCGCCGGCGTCGGCACCTACGACACCGCCGCCAGCATCGACCGTGCCCGGGCAGCCGAAGCCGCCGGTGCGGACGCGCTGCTCCTCGTCTGCCCCTACTACTCCCGTCCCAGCCAGGCCGGTGTGGTCGCCCACTGCGTGGCCGTGGCCGACGCGACTGCGTTGCCCGTCATGCTGTACGACGTACCCGCGCGAGCAGGTATCGCGATGGAGGCCCCGACGCTGATCGAGCTCGCCGGCCACCCGCAGATCCGGGCGGTCAAGGACGCCAAGGGCGACCTGTTCGAAGCGATGAACGTGATGGCCCGGACGTCGCTGGCCTACTACTGCGGAATCGACGAGCTCAACCTGCCTTACCTCGCCTCCGGAGCGACTGGCGTGGTCAGCGTCGTCGGCAACATAGTTGCCAACCGCAATGCCGACCTCATCCGGGCGATCCGCGCCAACAACCTCGACGAGGCGCAGGCGATCCAACGTGACCTGCTCCCGTTGGCCGACGCCATCATGCGTACGTCCGGAGGCGCCGTCATGGCCAAGGCCGCCCTCGCCGAGTTGGGCATCATCCCTTCCGCGACCGTACGTCGCCCGCTCCTCGAGGCGCCCGAGTCTCACCTGCAACGACTGACGGCTGCGCTCGCGACCGTCGCCGTACCTGCGTGAATCAGGGCCGGCGGACGTCGAAGTAGAGGCGGGTCAGCAGGTCGCCCATGAGACCCCTGGACGTTGCCTTGTCCTCGTACTGGGCGACCACTGTGCGCACCGAGTTGTCTGCGCCGACCCCAGCCCAGCACCAGACGGCACGATCGCCGTTCTGCTGCTTGTACTGGCGGAACACGCCGTTGACACCACCCAGCGCGAAGGGGGCCTGCGCGGTCGGCTTGCCAAGGCTCGTACACAGGGACTCGGTGTTCAGCGCGGTGTCGATCACGCCTGGCACGGCTTGGCCGAGCAACTCGGCCGGGAGCGGCGCCGAGCGTACGGTCAACCTCTCGATGGCAGCGCCCGGGGCGGACAGCCGGATCCGCCCCGGCACGCTGTCGTCGAGGTCCCAACCGGGCGGTCGGCAGGCCGAGATGCGACCTGACGAGTCGTAGGACCCGACGAAGGACGTCGTTCCGCTGGGAGTGCTCGAAACCGTGGCAGAGGCCAGCAACCGGTCGTCGAGCCAGGCATCGAGGCGGTACTCACCACGCCCCGGGCAGCCGCTGTCCATGAAGTACCGCTGGCCCGGCTGCCCGGCAACGACCCGATCGGTCGCGACCAGAGTGGACCGCTGTTGCCAAGGATCGCCGGACCTCGGCCGGAAGTAGCCGATCCAGGAGATCCGTGACTTCGCGGGGAGATTTGTGCTCTGGTACGTCGCCCCGACGGACCAACCGATGGCGGTCAGCTTCAGCGCGGAGATCGCCGCGTCCGCGCCGGCCGGGTTTGGTCCGGGGGAGAACTGCTCCGCCTGTGCGGCAACGAGCATCCCTTGCAGCTTCTGCACCAGCTCCTTCCGGTCCGGCTCCTTGACGGCCAGGATCTCCAGCGTGGTGCGCGAGCTGGCATACAACTCGGCCTGCTCGAGCGGGTCCGGCCGCTCCGCTGTCCGGCGGATCATTTCGCCGTACGACGCTCGCGCCTCGGCCTCATCGCCTTGGGCCGCTTGGACGAGACCGAGGTTCGCCCACGGCAGCGGTAGGCGATCGTTCGATTCCAGCGCTCTGCGCGTCAGCACCTCGGACGCGGCGTAGCGCCGTACGTGGAAGAGATTCGCGCCCTGGTTGACGAGCGAGAGGTAGTCGGGGACCGGGCTGAGCTCCAGCGCCCGGTCCAGGTCGGCGATCGAGCGGAGCCGTGATTTCTCGTCGACCGTGGTGAAGACGTAGGAGGCGTTCTCCGGGCTGCCGGCGAGCACGATCGCGGTCGCGCGGGCGCGGTACGCCTGCGTGTAGTCGCTGCGCAGCCGGATCGCTTCCGTGTACGAGTCGACGGCGCCGTCGTACTGGCGCAGCCACATCCGCTTGTCGCCCTCGGCCAGCGCGACGACCGCCGCGTCGGGTGTGACGAACGGGTGTTGGCTCGCCGCGATGACGCTGACCAGGACCGCGAAGCCTGCGATCACGAGCGCGGGGACGACCACCAGGTTCCGGGTTCCCGGGGCCAGCGTGAGCGAAAGTCCCAACAGGGAAAGGGCAACCGCGAGCAAGGTGATGCCGAGGACGTAGCGGTCCGACTTGGTGCCCCAGGCCGTGGCGGTCTCCCGTTCGGCGTCGGCTCGGAGCGCGGTGACCCGCGGCTCCAGAAGGCGATCTGAGGCCTGCCGGTTCACGTCCTCGAAGTGCGTCGAGCCCGTCTCCGTCACCGCGAGGTCGGCGAGCGCCTGCGACGACTTGTCCCACATCTGCGCCGCGGTCGTGTAGGTGTCCGTCCCGGTCAGCGAGGACGCGAACCGTGCCAACTCGGCCCGCTGGCGCAGCGAGCGGACCTCGCCGTCGCTGGCCGCAAGTTTGGAGATCTCCACGTAGGCAGCGCCGTACTGGGCGAGCGAGGTGATCGAGGTCTCCTGCGCATGCGCCGACAGGTTCCGCTCGTGCTCGCCCGCTCGGCTCGCAGCCAGGGCGAGCAGGCTGCCGAGCAGCACCAGAAGCGCTGCAGAACAAGCGATTGCCTTCTTGAACGGAGTGTCGAGTACGTCGATGTCCGGGAGCTCGATCTGGGCTTCGGGAACAGGCATGGGCAGGCTCCGTTCGCTCAGCCGCCGACGGTGGCGTTGAGGCCGGCGCCGGCCGTCGCGATCACGAAGACGATCGCGGCCGTTGCCAGCACCGGTGTGCGCCACCGCGGACGCAGTACCCGACCGACCGTCAGCAGCAGGACGAGCAGGAGCAGTGCGACGACTGACAGCATCGTGCGGATGCTCTGCGCGTGCCGGGCATCGGCGACCTCGGCAGTGGCCGCGGGCTGGTCGGGCTGCAGGGCTTCGAACGCCTCGTAGCCCTTGATCGTCTCGAGTCGGCGCTCGGTGTCGTAGCTGGCGGACGCCGTCGTACCGCTCAGGCGTGTGACGTCGAACGTCGTCTCACGGTATGCGTCGGCCACACTGCGCAGTACGAGCGCCTCCGCCCGCAGTTGCGCGGCTCGCGCTTGCTGGCCGGCGGCCGCTGCGGCTGTCGCCTGCGCCTCCATGGCCTCCGCCTCAGCGAGCGACCGCCGGTAGCGACTGGCCGCGCTGGACTCGGCCTCCACCCGGATGCTGGCCACGGACCGCTGCCGCTGTACCTGCAGCGTTTCCAGTGTGGCCTGACCGCGTGCTTCCGCGGCCGCGTCGTCCTGGCGGACTGCGACGTACGTCAGCAAAGCCGCGCTCAGCGTCACGATGCCGACGGCGATGGCGACAGTGCGCTCCCAGTCCTTCAGGAGCCGCGGCATCGCTGATCCCACCCCACGTAGATCAACCATGAAATTGTGCCTTCCCCCCACTCGCGCAGCGCGCGATGGCTCCACTGTCGGTGCTCAAGGCACCGAAGTCCAGTGGACGTCAGCGTTACTGGGAGATGAGCAGCCAGGTGAGGTAGGCGACGTACGCCGCGACGAACACACCGCCTTCGGCGCGGGTGATCCGGCGTCCCGACAGGAACACCGGCACGCACGCGACCGCCGCGCCGACCATCAGCAGGAGGTCCCCGCCGAGGATCTCGTCAGGGACCTGTACGGCGCCGGGCGCTGCAAGGATCGTGACGCCGAGGATGATCGCGATGTTGTAGACGCTCGATCCCAGAAGGTTGCCCAAGGCGATGTCCCGGTTCCCGCGGATCGTCGACAAGATCGTGGTGACCAGCTCGGGAGCCGACGTACCGATCGCGATGATCGTCAGTCCGATGACCGCGTCGCTCACCCCGAACGCCCTGGCGGCATCGACCGCCCCGTCGACGAGCAGCGTCGCGCCGACAACGATGACGACGATCCCCACCAGCAGACTCACGAGGTGCACCCAGGGCCGCGCCTTCTTCGCCTCGTAGTCGGCCTGGTACTCCTCCTGGACTGCCGGCGACTCTTGCCGGCCGGTGCGCAGTACGCCCAGCGTGTAACCGACTCCGAGAACCAGGAGCACGACACCGTCCAGCGTCCCGAGGGTCCCATCGAGCGCCACAACCAGCAGCACCACCGACGCCGCAGTCATACAGGGCAGGTCGAACCGCACCGTGCGGGTGTCCAGCGCGATCGGTGCAATCAGGGCACTCAACCCGAGAATCAACAACAGATTGACCAGGTTCGTCCCCACGATGTTGCCGACCGCGAGCCCAGCACTGCCCTGTCGCGCAGCGTCAATCCCGATCGCCAACTCCGGCATGCTGGTGCCCAGCGACACCACAGTCACCCCGACCACGATCGGAGCAATCCCCAACCGCAGCGCCAGCCCTGTCCCACCCCGGACCAGCAGTTCAGCCCCACCCAACAGCCCCACTAGACCACCGATGATCAGCAGAGCGCTCCCCACCACCCCACCGTCTCACGCCTCTAACCCCGCGCCAACCGTCGAGTCCTTCAAGTCTCCGGTCAGAGGGTGCCTGTCTCGACGATGCGGTGGGTGATCCCGTACGCGACGGCGGCGGTACGCGAGTCGACGTCGAGCTTGGTGAAGATGTTGGACACGTGGCGATGGACCGTGCGCTCGCTGAGGTGCAGCTCGTTGGCGATCGCACGATTCGCCTTGCCTCGGGCGATGAGGCGGAGGACCTCGATCTCGCGTCGAGTGAGCCCGTGGGCGTCGGCGTCCGTGGCGGCGACAATCCTGTTCAGCTGAGCCAGATCCGGACGCGCGCCGAGCCGTTCGAACGTCTCCCGGGCCGCTGCGAACTCGAGCCGCGCACCGTCATGGTCAGCGAGCGCGCGGCACGCCTGGCCGATCAGGACGTTCACCTTGGCCGTCTCGTGCGGGGCACCCTGCTCCTGCCAGGTGGCGGCGGCCCGCCGGAGGAGTGGCAATGCGCTTGCGGGATCACCATGGGCGAGGGCCAGCGCGCCGCTGACGGCGGACATCTCGGCCTCGATGGCCGGCGTCGTCAGCCCTCGCGTGATCCCCTCGAACTCGGTCACGGCATCCCGGGCCGCCTCGATGTTCCCTTCCTCGAGGTGGATGGCGACCGCCGCTTTCAGCAGGTCCAGGCGATCGGGCGCCGCAGTCACCTCGGCCAGCGCTCGCCGTACGCCGGCCGACGCGGCGTCGACGTCACCTTCGGCGAGTCTGAGGAGGGCGAGTCCAGGCTGCGTCAGGCAGCCGTGTTCCGCCGCGCGGCGGTAGGCATCTTCGGCGGCATTCCACTCGCCACGGAGCCGTCGTACCTCACCGAGCTGGTAGTACGCGTGCCCGCAAACCCAACCTGTGTAGCCGTCGAGGTCGTCACAGACCGCGGCGATCTCGTCGACCGCCGCTGGCCAGGCACCGTTGAGACACATCAACCGTGAGCGATAGATGCGGCAGTTCCCGAGGTACGCGCCGCCGAGGCTGCTCAGCGAATCGAGCCACCTGGCCATCGACCGGTTCCAGGCTCGGGCGCGAGCGAAGTCGCGGGCCAGACAGCACCCGCGGACGGCGGCGCAGTAGATCCACGGCGTGACGCGTGGCGACAGGCCGGTGTTGAGGGCCATCGCCTCCTCCAGGCGATCCAGCCCGTCCTGCAGCCGTCCCTCGTCGATCAAGGTCTGACCCAACATGCTCAAGGCCCACGGGATCACCTCGCCCTGACCTTCGTCGACGATCGCGCTCAGCAGCTCTTCAGCGCGACCGTGTTGGCCCGTCGCGGCGTGGAACATTGCCTCAGGGATCCGGAGCCACAGGCTGGCGGCCGTTTCGGGACCCAAGGTGCGGCTCGTCTGCTGCAGCCAGCCGTTCGCCTGGACGACCTCGTTGGTGTTCAGGAGCACCCACCACAACCAGAACGCGACCTGCGCTGCGGCTGCAGGTTCGCCGGCACTGACTCGGAGGTCGAACACCCGGTGCAGGAGGGCGACCGCCTCATCGCCCCGGGCGGAGACCTGGGCTGCCTCTGCGAACGCTTCCAGATCCTCGACGGTGAGCGGCTCTTCGGCGTCTGCAGCGGCGTACTCGACGCACGCCGCCTCCCACCGGGAGGTCCGGTGCAGCTCCCGTGCGTGGGCCAGGTGTGCCGTGGCCACGGCATCCATGGCATCCATGGCATCAGCATGCCCCCGGCCCATCGGAGTTGGGTAGTTGTACCCACACCCTCGGATCCAGGGTGGCAGCCAATGCCGATCCCTGCGGTGGCACGGTCGGCCAGTCTCGAATCAGAAGCCGTCCTACGAAACCAGGGAGTTCTGATGAAGACGACAACCGTGAACGGCACCGAGTTGGCCTACGAGGTCCAAGGCGAGGGGGAACCGGTGCTGTTCATCCACGGCGCCATCTGGGCCGACTTCCTTCGCCCGTTGGCCGAGCAGCCGGCGTTCAGCGAATTCCAGCGGATCCGCTACCACCGGCGCGGGTACGGCGAGAGCGGCGGACCGGCCGGCGGGTTCGACCTGCAGGCGGCCGACGTCGTAGCCCTGCTGGACCACCTCGGGGTGGACCGGGCACACCTGGTGGGTCACTCCGAGGGCGCGATGATCGCGCTCGTACTCGCATCCTCCTACCCGGATCGGGTGCGATCCCTGGCACTGCTCGAGCCGCTGCCGTCGAGCAGTTGGCTGGCCGCGAGCAACTTCGCGGACCTGCTGGGAATCCTTGGGCCGGCGTTCGAGGCGATGGCAGGGCACTACCAGGCAGGGGACGTTGCCGGCGCCTTCGACGCCCTCTTCGAGCCGACCGGCTTGGACTGGCGCACGGCGACGAAGGCCGCAGGACCCGGCGTCATCGACCAGGGCATCAGAGACGCGGCAACCTTCATCGAGACCGAAGCCTCCGCCCTGGTCGACTGGACCTTCGACCCCGACCAGGCGGCAACCATCACCAGCCCAGTCCTCTCCTGGAGCGCCGCCTCAGAAAACCCGCTCAACCCCGCAACCAGAGCCTTCCTCCACGCCCTCTTCCCCGACCACGAGGAGACCACCCTCACCAACGGCGACCACTTCTCAGTAACCACAAACCCATCGGCCGTAGCCGCCCCAATCGCCACCTTCGCCTCCCGCTGTTCGGACGCAGCAACTTTCCGGGGCTGATGTGTATCGAGGTAGGCAGGAGTGCTACTTCGTACTGCGATCCGAGGGGCTGGGTATGTCCGGTCGATTGAGTAAGGCGGCTGTTGCCGCATGTCTGGTGGTCGGATTCACCCCTGGTCCCGCACAAGCGGGGACGTCTGCGCCGGCGCAGGTGTCGGCTGGTTGTTCCGTCAAGGTCGGATCGGTGACCGCCGGTGGTGACCACACGGCCCGGGTGATCACTGCCGGTTCGCCACCAACGGTGCAGCAGAAGCCGCGGTACACCGATATCTACCCCGACGGCCAGCCCAGGTTGAGCAGTCTGATCGTCAATGACCCGGAGATCCCCAACTTCGGCGGCGGCTACCACGGCCACGTGGTCATCGGCGCTGGGCTGTACAGCAGCTTCTACCTGCTCACGGAGGACGGCGAGGTCGACCGGTCGCAGGCCCTCAACTCCCGGATCGGTGGCGGCTGGGGCGACGTCACCTTCCTCGAGACGAGCTACCCGTACGACACGAACCCCTTTGCCCTCGTCAACCACTACTCGCTGCGCGGAGACGGCACGCTCACCCGGTGGGATTCCAGAGGCGGGTTCGGCTGGACCAACCCGCAGTCCGCGGGTGGCTTCTCGGCAGTCAAGACGATGGCGCTGATCAGCCAGACCTCGACGTACGACACCTTCCTGGCCACCACGCGCGGCGGCGCCCTCTACACGATCCGGCTTCCCCTGACCTCGCCGATGAAGCCGGTCGTGAAGCGGGTCCGCGCCTCCACGTGGCAGGCCTTCGACGCCCTGATCGCCGAGAAATGCGGCCAGTACGGCACCCTGCTACTCGGCATCGACAAGGAAACCCAGTCCGGCTACCTGTACGCCATCGGCCACGCAACCGGCCCCACCACGATCATCCAAGGCCTGGGCAAGGTCCCAACCACCTTCCCCGACCCCGTCCACTTCCGCCACGCCCTGGAACCCGGCACCGCTCCACTCTTGTTCGGCGAGTGACCTGCTAGTGCTGCTGCGTCTGGACGTACAGGGTGACTGCCAGGACGTGTTTGCAGGGGCCGCGTTGGCCGTGGTACTTGGCCCACCACAGGCAGGTGCAGGTGTACGGATCGCCCTTGACCCAGTGACGGTGGTTGCCGGAGGTGATCGACCAGCCGTTGGCGGATGGTGCGACGGCTCGGTCCTGCAGTAGTTGGCGGGCGTCCTTCAGTCGAGGGTTGTCACGCTCGATCCGTTCGCTGTCCCACGGCAACTCTCGGTGGAACCAGGTGCTCTCGTGGAGGTCGTAGCCCACCTTGCCGGACACGGCCAGAAAGCCGATGCCCGCATCGACGTCCGCGAGGGAAAGATCCGTCGTCGCCGCCAGCCGATCGCGATCGATGTCCGGCTGCCAGGCGAGATGTTCGAGTAGCCGGGCGGCAGCGGACCCGGCCGAAGGCGCCGTCAAGGTGGTCAGCAGGCCCCCTTCACCCGAGAAGCCTCGGTACGGTTCTGGGGAAAGCAGCAGCGTCAACCGCGCGCCCGGCAGTTCGAACACCCACGCGCTGGCGTGATCGTCGGACCCGAACACGCGCAGGCGGTGCGTGAAGCGCGCGACCCGCGCCGACGCTCCCAGCCGCGCGGCTCCGGCAAGATGCACGGACCCAGGCGATGGCCGGGTCGACTGTCGCAATCCGCCTGGCGCCGGGAGCAGGTGGTACGACGGACCCGGCGCGGACTTGGGCAATGCGGCGAGCCATCGAGCCGCCGCCGATCCGGCGAGCTCGGCCCGCTGCGTCATCCGCGCGGCGAGCACGGGCGTCTCGGCGAAGCCCCTGATCCATCGGTCCGGGAGATCGACCTTCCGTTCGTGATGGGTCGCGTCGAGCGTCGCCACTGAGAGGCCTTCGGTTCCGACGTCGAGGTGGACGAGCTCGGTGCCGCCGACTCCGGCGAGTGCGGTGCGCAGCGGCTGGTTGATGTCCACGTTGGTGGTCCCGTGCGCGACCTCGCCCGAGTCGATGCCGTCGGCAAGCAGATCGAGCCGGGCATGGACTCCGTTGCAGAGTGAGAACGCCTCGAATCGCAGCCGGTCGCCCGACGCGGTGACCACGGGATCGAGATTGCTGAGGCGGTGGACGAGACCCGCGTCGAAGTACCGGCTGTTGGCCACGTCGGCGACCGCCAGGATGCCGGCCGCGGTCACGTCCGGCCGCGCCAGCATTCCGCTGAAGAACCGCGGCTGCTCGACGAGCCCGCCGGGAGTCGCACCGAGCGCTGTCTCGAGTTCCAGCAGTGCGCTGCGATCGGTACGCCGGACGAGTGTCGAATCAGTGCGGTAACCGGCCTCGATCGTCACGCTCTGCCGTCTCCCCGTGCGGCTGCTGCCACAAAGGCGGCTGCCTCCACCCGCGCCTTGCTACTACCCTTCGATGCCGCCAGCTCCAGGACGGATTCGGGGATCTGTGGATCGGGGACCGCACCGACGTAGCGACGCAGTATGCCGTACAGCTCCGCCAGCCCAGGGGGCTTCCGCTCGAGCACCGAAGCCTTGCCAAGCACGGTCATCGCGGTCGGCCAGAGTGGTTGCAGGCCACCCGCGAGAATCAGCTGCTCCCACGAGTGGCCAAGGCGACCGAGACGCAGTAAGCCGTCATCGAGGAGATGCAGACAACACTCGGTGTACGCCGTGCTGTCCCACCGACTGCGGCCCATCAGCGCCAGCGCTGCTTCGACGGCGAGGAGCCGTCGATCCTCGTCGGCGTGGCACAGCGTGGCCGCGATGTCATGCTGGACAGCGAGGCCGGGGCCGGGCGCGTGCGCCATCATCGGCAACCAGCGAGGTGGGTGCCGCGCGGCTTGGTCGTACTGCGTCTGCGTCTTGGCGGCCAACAGATCCGGCCAGGCCGGGACGATCCCGAATCCGGTGTCGGCTCGGATCGCCCACTCGTGGTACTCGCGATGGGTACCGCTCGTGTGACCGTCGAGGAGCCCGGCCGGGATGCCTGGGATGAGGCCGATGTCGATCGGAAGCCGGACCGGTTCGACGGTCACGGTGGCTCCGTCATGCCGAGCCACGAGCTTCGGGAGGCCGCCGCCTTCGATCCACTGTCGCAGCAGGTCGACCGCATCTACGGTGTGTTTCGCCGTACGCCACCGGGATCCTGGAGACCACAGGTCGAGTGACAATCCGTCGAGTTGGGTTGTGTGTTCGGGTCGTGTGGGTTCGAGGCGGAGTAGCGCGAGGAAGAGATCCGTCGGGCCTGCCGACGTGCGGCCATAGCCTTTGAGACGGTCCACGAGGGTGTCGAAGGAGAGCAGGCCGTTCCACTGTGTCGGGGTGCTCAGCAGGTACGGGATCGTGCCGAGTCTGAGGGTCGTCTCGCTCGCGAAGATCTCGTGGACCGCACCGGTCAGGGACAGGCCGGCGATCTCCCAGTCGGTCGGCGCATGGACGCCGTTCGCGATCTTGTCGCACAAGGTCAGGTGGGTCTTCGCGGTCACATCGGCCGCGGTGACCACCGCCCACAGCGCCGACGGCGGGCGCACTCCGTCGCCGAGGCTCTGATGTGCGGACCAGGCCCAGTAGCGCACCTCATGAGGCGATCTGGCAGCCCAGCGGACGATCGCGTCCCAGAAGACCGCGCCGTCCGCAGCCGTGATCGATCTGATGATCCGCGACAGAGCAGCGGCCAGACCAGGCTCATCCGGCTCGATCTTGGCGGCCGGCCCGGTGTCGTCCACCGGCAGGGGAGCGGTCCACAGATCGCACGGCGGAGCCTCTGCGTTGGTTTCCTGGGCGACTCCGAGTGCGGTCAGCGCTTTGGCGGCTCGGTCCGCGAGCGCCTGGTCGGGTACGTCGGCCGCGACCTTGAGCGCGATCGTCACCGCGTCGGATCCCCACCGGTCGACCGCATGCGGCCCGGTCAACGCCTTGAGCAGCACGGTCTTCTGGGCCTTCTCCGGACGCGCGAAGATCGTGGCCGCGAGGTCGGGGAGGTCGTCGGCGTGAGCGGTTTCGACCGCTGCGGGCAACAGCACGGCGGTCACCGATCCGTGGCTGGTCGCCAGCAACCCCTGGACCAACGGCATGCGATCGGCGAGGTCCGGACCTTTCAGGTCGAGTGCTGCCAGCAGCTTCGCGATGCCCTTCTGGGTGCTGGGAGTGTCCTGGCGAGTCAATGCGACAAAGGCGTCGGCCAGAACGCGGGACCGGTCGAGGTGGCTATCGGCGACCAGTTCGGCGACGGCTGGACCGAGCTCCCACGACGGTACGGCGTGCCGCTCCAGAATCCCGATCACGCCCGGGCCGGCCAGCGCGGCTGACAGGGCTTCGGGCAGGACGGGGTCAGCGCGCAACTCCTCGACGAGTGATCCGGTGGGCAGCGGTTCCGGCGTACCGTGACGCTCTTGCCGCCACAGCGCCCACTTCATCTCCGACGCTGCCAGCGCGTGCAGTTCGGCCCAGGATTTGGCAAAGGCCGGGCCGGTCGGCAGGTCGGCCAGACCGGCCGCGATCAGCGGCCGCGCGAGTCGCGCAATCCACGCAGAAAGGAACCCGTCGCCCTTCGCCACCGTGGACGCGGTCTCGAGGAATGCCACACACCAGTCCCGGCCGCGGCGGGAAGCGAGCTCGACCAGCAACTCGTCAGCGGGACCGGGACGCCAGTCCGACGCGAGCTTCGACAGCCACCTCGCCGCCTGCTCCGGCTTCGCCAGCGCGACCGCGAGGGCGCGGAGACAGGCGGCGAGATCGAACTCGGGGTAGTGGACTTCCCCGGTCCAGTGAGCCCGACGCGACCGGTACCACGCTCGAGTTTCCTTGCCGGTTTGGCTGGTCGCCGGGGCGTCCAGATATGGCACCAGCTCACGCCAGGACCCGGTGACCAGCAGCCGTTCCAGTTCGTCGTACACGGACACGACGGTCACCCTAGCCCGGCGTTTTCCCGGCCGCGGCCTGGATGCTCGATCAAGCATTTCCATCAGCACCGATAGGTGCCCCCGGCAGGATTCGAACCTGCGACGCACGGTTTAGGAAACCGACGCTCTATCCCCTGAGCTACGGGGGCGGACAGACGGGGACAGCGTAGCGGAACTTGGGGGTGGGGCTCATCTTCGTGTGCGGAGGGTGAGCGCTGGACACGGGGGTGGGGTGGGCGCACGCTGCGGGGATGGGGTGGTTCGTGGGGGAGGCATCATGAGTTTTGGTGTGCTGGGGGACTTGAACTGGCTCGCGGTGGTCGTGAGCGCGGTGGTGTACTTCGGGATCGGTGGGTTGTGGTACGCCCCGGTTGCCTTTGGCAAGCAGTGGCAGGAGGCGATTGGGTGGACCGAGGCGGACGCGGAGCGGGCGACGCCGGCGGTGATGTACGTCGTACCGGCGATCACCTGCCTCGTGTCGACGGTGGCGCTGGCGATGGTGGCCGAGGCGACCGTGACGGATACGTTCGGCGAGGGTGTGGTGCTCGGCCTGGTGGCGGGCCTGTTGCTCGTGGCGCCGGCACTGTACGTCACCGGGTTCTTCGATCCGCGGAAGCCCGAGCCGCAAACGTGGATCGGGATCACGGCCGGCTACCACGCCGTCAGCATCCTCGTGATCGCGGTGATTCTGGCGGTGTGGACCTAGCCGGTGAGGGCTGAGACGCCGAGGTGGCCGGAGATGGAGGCGTAGCGCTCGGCGTAGAGGGTGGTGCAGCGGGAGGAGGCGCAGCCGGAGCCGGCGAAGGTGGTGCCGCGGATAGTGGCGCCGGTGGAGCCGCGGCCGGTGTAGACCGGGCCGCCGGAGTCGCCGCCGATGATCGCGATCTTGCCGCCGCGGGTGGCCCGGATCACGTACGTCGTGCAGCCGTCGGTGTCGCAGTACTTCGCTGACGTCGAGCGGACCGTGATGCCGCAGAGCGACGTACTGAAGCTGCCGGACTGGCAGACGACCGTGCCGACGCCGGGGTCGCCGCCGCCCTTCACCGTGCGGGTGTCGGCCGAGTCGCCGGGGCCGTCGGTCCAGATCTTGGCGCCGTACGTGCTGCCGGTGAGCAGGGCCTGGTCGTAGTCGGGGTAGTTCGTGCGGACCGAGGTGGTGCCGTAGTAGTGGCTGCCCGACTTCCACAGCGTGCCGACGCCGCCGCAGTGTCCGGCGGTCACCGATCCGCGCTGGCCGTTGGACCGCCGTACGACGGAGAAGCCGGCAGTGCAGTTCTTCAGCGCCGACGTGATCCGCGCTCCGCCCCAGTGACCGCCCTTCGGGGTGTCGTTGAGCCGGGACGTCCGCGCTAGTGAGCTCTCCACCAGCCGTACGCCGGACAGCCCGCGCAGGCCCTCCAACGATTCGCCGGACGTCGTCTCCTTGTCGTACTCGACGACGATGTCCTCGCTGACCGGGTCGAGATCGGCGGCGAACGTGGTCCGCGTGGCGTCGCCCGACCACGACCGGGCGCCCACCGTGTTCCAGGCGTCGGCGATCGCGCGGGCCGATCGGCAGCTGCGTTCGACCCGGACCATCTGCTTGCCGGCCGCGGGGACGTTGCGGTTCATCGCGGCCTCATACCTGCGGGTGTCCACCATCGAGGTGTCCACCACGACCTTGTAGCCGGTCGACGCCGATCCGACCACGCCGATCACACCTTGGCTCAACCCATACGGCAGGCCGGACGTCGGCCGCCCGGTGGCATCCACCGGCTCGAGGGACCGGACGGCCAGGCTGATGCCGTCGCCGAGGCTCTCACCGAGCGGCCGCGGGTCCGACGCGGACGTCGGTTGCGCCAGCCGCTGGGACTGCACCGAGCTCACGCTGGGCTCCGCGTGTGAGCACCGCGCCGCGGCGGCCGGGGCAGCCCCGGACGCCGTCAAGCCGACCGCGAAGAGTGACACTGAGCCGAGTGTGAGCAGCGGGACGGTAACTGAGAGTCGCACGTAGCTCCCCAAATCGGTGGACGGCCGTCTCCATGGTCCAGTCAGTGACTCCGCTCAGTCAAGGCCTGATCACCGAAAGCGAGCAATTCCGACTACCGTGCGCGAGCGTAACTCGCAAGTTCGCGCCCGTCGGCGCCGAAGAACTTCAGTGTGTCGGCGTCGAGCGTGATCCGCTTGGCACCCTGCAGTACGGCGGTATGCGGCACGTTGTCGCAGCCGACCAGCCGCTGCGGCCCGGCCTTCGCGGTGAACTCACCACGCTGACCGATCGTGTATGTCCCCTGCAGCCCGTTGCAGCCGTCCGAGCCGGTCCACGTCCCGTTCGCGAGGAACTCGATCACCGGGTCGTCGGGCCGCTCCGTCTTCAGCGAAGTGAGCCCGGCCATCTGGACCGGACGCCACGTGCCGGCCACGCTCTCGGCCGACGGCGGCGGCTGCACGGACGGCGTGGCGACAGACGCCTCGCCGCCGGCGACCGGCAGTTGCACTGGTGAGTTCCCGCCCGCCAGGCTGAACCCGACGACGGCGATGGCGGCCACTGCTACCGCTGCGGCGCCGGAGACGATCCAGGTACGACGCTGGGCCTGCCGGGCGCCCGTGGTCGCGCGCTCGGTCAGACCGGTGGCCTGCGGCACCGAGGCCGCGGCACGGTCGAAGGTACCCCGCAGGTCATCCTCGAGATCGGTGTTGCTCACGACAACCTCTCATCACACATGGTGGGACTGCCTTGTCGTCCGTAGCGTGGCGAGCGCCCTGCTGGCGGTCGCCCGGACGGAGGACGGTTTGATGCCGAGCACCTCGGCGATCGTGTGGTCGTCCAGGTCCTGGTAGTAGCGCAGCACCAGCACGACTCGCTCCCGCGCCGACAACTCAGCGAGCGCTCGCCACAGCGCGTCCGAGTTCGCGACCTCGGTGGCGTGGTCGGGAACCGTGCGCTCCGCGTCGATCTCGGCGGCCGGTGACTCGGTGAACGACCGTCGCCGCGTCATCGACAGGTACGCGTTGATCAGGATCCGCCGGACGTAGTGGTGCGGGTCGTCTGCCTTCCGAACCTTCCGCCACGACCGGAACGCCTGCATCAGCGCGATCTGCGCCAGGTCCTCTGCTCGCTGGTAGTCGCCGGAGACGGTGAAACCGAGCCGCACCAGTTCCTGTCCGCGTGCGGACACGTACTCCTCGAACTCCACTCGCCACTCCCCGGCTGGGCGTACAACACCTCACACCTATTAGACGCATCGAGTGGCTCAGGGTGCTGCAACCAATCACACACAGTCGAGTCTCAGCCCAGCAAAAAAGCCCGGGCCTCCTCCTTGCCGCGCGGATCCCGCTGCACGCCGTGTCCACTTCCGGGTACGACGACGAGCCGCGCCGACTGTGCGTGCTCCTGCTCCCACCGCGCCCACTCCACCGGGCAGAACAGGTCGTTGGTGCCGTGCAGGATCAGCGTCCGCGGCATCAGCTTGTCAGCCGCCGGATATGTCGACATCCGCGCAGCCGGCCACCGGGAGCACCCGTCGACGATCAGCTGGTTGCGTGACGTCTCCACGTCGTACGGATACAGCTTTGCCGGATCCAGCTTCGTCAGTTCGGACTCGACACTGGCCTTGGTGACGTGCAAGTCGGCGCACAGCGTGGCCAGGTGCAGCCCGGCGGACAACTCGTCGTACGCGATGTTCCTGCTGGTGACGGTCTGGACGAACTCCTTCAGGCCCGCGTCGTCCCCGTTGCGGGCGGCGTGCAGCATCGCCGGGATCCCCTTCAGCGACGGGTTGACCGAGTTGAGGCTGGAGATCGACATGCTCTCCAACAGGCTCGTGCCGTCGACCGGCCCATGCCGAACCAACCACGCCAGGTCGGCCACCGGGTCCGTCGTACATGCGGGGTCCTGTCGGCAGGTAGCGCGGAGCACGGAGCCTGTAGCAGCCATGAGGTCGACGCTGAGCGGGTCGAACCCCTTGTGCGGCACGACCGAGTCCAACACGATCGAGGCAACCCGGTCCGGGTATTTCAGCCCGTACTGCGCCGCCGTGAAGCTCCCGTACGACGTCCCGTTGAGCGTCAGCCGCTCGACGCCGAGGTGCTGGCGCAGCCGCTCGATGTCCTCGACCGTGTCCGGCGTGCCGTAGTACCCAAGCCCTGGGCCGATCCGCTGCGCACAGTCCTCGACAGTCCCGGCCGGCGCAGCCAGGAAGTCCGAACCACCCACAGCTGCTTGCAGTGAAGGGCAATTGATGCCAGCGGACCCGGTGCCGCGTTGGTCGAACATGACGAGCCTGTACTCGCGCAGCAGGTCCGGGTGCAGGTTGGTACGGACCCGCGGTAGCAGGGAGACACCTGGTTGGCCTGGGCCACCAGTGAGCATCAGCAGGACACCGCGTGGCGCATCGACGTTGTCGGCTGCGGCCACGGCCAGCTTCAGGGTCTGATCGCCAGCGCCGAGTGGCACGCTCAGCGTCGTACAGGTGAAGCCGCTGATGCATGGAGCCGTGGGAGACGCCGCCGGCGAGGAGCAGGCGGTGCTGACGAGCAGCAGCGCACACAGCAACCGGAACACTCGCATGCTGCAGCTTGCAACAGATGGCGAGGAGCCGCCACCTGCCTTGCGGGTCAACCCAGGGAGGAGACCCGCAAGGCAGGCGCGGGTTGACCCGGTCCGGACGGCTTCGGGGGGCGCGTCCGGGCAGGGTCAGCGCAGGCCGAGCGACTTGATCAGCTCGGGTGTCACCTGGCGGGGCGCCGGCAGTTCGCCGGGCTTGCCCTGGCCCTCCAGGGAGGTCGCCACCAGGCGGCGGCAGCCGTAGGCCTCGACTGTGTAGGAGAGGACGCCACGGTCGTTGTCGGTGAACCGCAGCACGTACGTCGGGCCGAGCTCCTGCGTGCAGTAGCCCGGCTTCTTGGCGACCGGCTTCGGAGCGTTCACCAGAGCGAACAGCTCCGCGGCCTGCTTGGCGTTGCGCTTCGTGCTGACGGTCGCGTAGTCCTGCCCGGACGCCTTGGCGTCGTACTGGCAGACCGCCACGCTGACCGGGTTGAACAGGGACTTGGCGGCGCCCTTGCCCCAGACGACCTTGTCGGTGGCCGCACGCACTGCCGCGATGGTGTCGGGGCAGTCCATGCTCGGGGTGCCGCTGGGGGTGGGCGACGAAGGGGTGGTCGGGGTATCCGTGGGCTGGGCGGCGGGCGGGGACGTGGCGCTCTCGTCACCGCAGGCGGCGGTGACTCCGAGTACAGCCACGACGAGCGTCGCACCGATCAGGCCCCGTGTCCGTAATGCACTCACGACTCGGTCCTTCCGGGTTGGCAAGGTCACCCATGATGGTCGACCGGAGTCACGTCGCGCGCCCCTAAACCTGGATCCACCGATGGACTGGGGTGAGTTGGCTGGGGTGAGCGTGCCGTAACGCGAGAATGCCCTTGCGTGCTGGGAGATTGGGACTTGCGACA
>NZ_JBFAHB010000050.1:0-72496 GCF_040653975.1 Kribbella sp. NPDC050820 | reverse complement strand
GGTCACCGACGATCCCGATCGTCGGTGACCGGCAGCTGAGCAAAGCTCGCCGCAGTGCCCTCCGGGCTCGTCAACACGACCTCGAAGGAGCTCCGATCGCCGCGGTGGTACGCCATAAAGTAGTCCAGCGGACGCTGCCCAGGCGCATAGCCGACGCTGCGCAGCACAAGGAGTGGCGCGCCGGGCTCCACCCCGAGCAGCTCCGCCTCGCGGGCGCCGGCGACCGACGCCTCGACCCGCCGCCGGCTCGAAACGTTCACCAGACCGTAGTCCTCGCGCAGGATACGGTAAAGCGACTCGGAGCCGCTCAGGTCGCGGTCTGCGAGCCCGGGAACCAGCGCCGCGGGCAGATACGTCAGCGCCAGCACGTGCGGCTCGCCGTCAAGCGAGCGCACGCGCTCCAACTCCACCACCGGGTCGCCCTCGGCAAGCTCGAGCGCACTCGCGACCGACGCGGAGGCCGGTACCTCGCGCAGCACGAGCACGCGGCTGTCGATCGACTGGCCACGGGATGCCGCGTCTTCGGCAAGCCCCCGCAGGCCGCTGATCAGGCCCTCGGCGGTCTTCGGCCCCGAGACGAACGTGCCCCGGCCCCGCTCGCGATCGATCAAGCCCTCGTACTGCAGCTCGTTCAGCGCCTGGCGGACGACGCCGCGGCTGATCCCGAACCGCTCGCACAGCTCCAGCTCGCTCGGTATCTGCTCCCCGGGCTGAAGCTCACCCGACACGATCCGCGCCGAGAGCCACTGCTTCAGCTGGTAGTAGAGCGGCAGCGGCGTCGAGCGGTCGAACGGCGACTCGAGATTGGCGACAGGCTTCGTCATCAGCTTTCCCCCAGGACGTGAGCGTCTCCGCAACGATGCGGCGACGCCAAAGGCGTTCCGATAGGTATAGACATCTATACTTATTTGTACGGACCCGCCACTTCGTTGTCAAGAATCAGGCTCGAGCCGACACCCAGCGCGACTCTCGAGCCGGTAGAGGTCATGGCGCCGTCAGCCCCTCGCGGCGAACGACCTGCGACGAGGCTGCGGCGGCGCCTCTGTCAGCCGGCACGAAGGCGAACGCGCGTGCGGGGTTCCGAACGAAGATCGCGTCCGCCAGCTCCTGGCCCAGCTCGCGCTCGAGCCGCGGCTTGAAGCGAGCGAACAGATAGTCGAGTCCCGGCCCCCCGCCGTAGACACGCATCATCGACCGTCGCCCGGTATCACCGCCCAGTAGAAGCCGGCCCATCTGCCCGCGTTCGGCGAGGTCGGCGATCAGCCGGATGACAGTCGAATCGGGCCAGTACTTCGTCCGCCCGGCCCCGTCAAGCTGCAGCCACGCTCCGGCGGCGCCGGTCTCGGCGTGCTCTCCCGCATCCGGGTTGCGGTCGAGGTGCGCGAGGATGATCGACTCCGCGGGGACGCCGAGGTCGCCCAGGTGCTCCACGATCCCGAGACCCATGGTGCCGTGCTCGGTGTGGACGCAGAGAGGGATACCGGTGCGACGGTGCGCCTCGGCCGCAGCTTCGAACGCCTTCTGCTCGAACGGCTGCAGCCGGTGGTAGCTTGCCGCGATCTTGATCACGCCGGACGGGATATCCGCGGCGGCGACATCGGCGACGAAGTGCTCAGCGAGCTCCTCGACCGATGCCTGACGTAGCGGATCGTCGGGACGGTAGTGCGGATCGCGATGAAGGCCCGTCGCCGCGACGACATGCAGACCGGTCGCCTCCGCGACCCGCAGCAGGCCCTGCGGGTCACGGCCGACGCCGAGCGGCGTCCAGTCCACGAGCGCCCGGCCCCCGGCCGCGACCAGCGTCCCCGCCTCCTCGATCGCGCACCCCACGTTAGCGAACTCATCGCCCGGCTGGAGAGGCGTTACGAGGAAGAGATGCTCATGTGCATCCGTCGGCCCGAGCTCGGCTGGAGCGATATCGCCGCGCACCGACCTCACGATCGGCGCGCGATCGAAGATATCCAAACTCCCGCTCGCTGTTGACAAGTCCATGACCACAACGTTACATCTTTGGACTAGATGTTTATACGTCTATACAACCTGAAGTGGACCCGACCGGCGAGTCGCCGACGTCGCCGAATCAGTCGAACCCCCGCCATCCAGGAGGACAAGTGACAGCACAGCCACCCGCTCCGCTGCGGGTCACCGTGTGGAACGAGAACCGGCACGAGCAGGGGGCTACCCCGTACGAGCAGCTGGACGCCAAGGTCGCGGAGCTGTATCCGAAGGGCATGCACGATGCGATCGCGTCGGGCATCGAGGACCACCTCAGCCCCGAGGTGAAGATCCGGATCGCGACGCTCGACGAGCCGGAGCACGGCCTGACCGAAGGCGTCCTCGCCGAGACCGACGTACTGACCTGGTGGGGACACGTAGCGCACGGCGAGGTCTCCGATGAGGTGGTCGCGCGGGTGCAGGAGCACGTACTGGCGGGGATGGGCCTGGTCGTGCTGCATTCCGGGGCCCAGTCCAAGATCTTCCGCCGGCTGATGGGGACGACGGGTAACTTGCGGTGGCGTAGCGAGCATGACCGGGAATTGGTGTGGACGGTCAACCCGTCGCACCCGATCGCGCAGGGCGTGCCCCACCCGATCGTGATCGACGAGGATGAGATGTACGGGGAGTTCTTCGACATCCCGGCACCCGACGAGCTGGTGTTCGTCACCTCGTTCACCGGCGGCGAGATCATCCGCAGCGGATGTGTCTTCCGCCGCGGCTACGGGAAGATCTTCTACTTCAGCCCTGGTGACGAGGCCTATCCGGTCTACCACCACCCGGACGTGCGGCGGGTGATCGCCAACGCCGTGCAGTGGGCCGCACCGTCCCGCGAGCAGCGCGGTCCCATCGTGGCGACGCGCTCCGAGACCGGCTGGTTCGAGGACGGGGAGCAGCAGGCATGACTACCTTCAGGACGATGCCCGCCGACGGTGGACCGCTGCGCGTGGTAGTGGTCGGCGCCGGGCCTATGGGCCGACGGTGGCTTCCCACCGTGCAGGAGTCGCCGGAAGTGGACCTGGCCGGCATCGTGGACCTCGACGTGCCACTCGCCCAAGCCGCGGCCGCGGAACTCGGCGTGCCGGACCTGCCGGTAGGAGCAGACCTCGCGGCGGTGGCCGCCGCCAGCGACGCGCAGGCGATCATCGACGCCACGGCGCCGCCGGCGCATCTGCCGGTGACCGTACAGGCGCTGGAACTGGGCCTGCCGGTGCTCGGAGAGAAGCCGCTGGCCGCGACACTGGCCGAGGCACTGCACCTGGTGGCGGCCGCGGAGCGCTCGGGTGAGTTGTTCATGGTGAGCCAGAACTACCGCTACAACACCGGGCTGTTGCGGTTCCGCGAGCACGCGCGGGCGCTGGGCCCGCTGGGTGTGGTCACCGCCGAGTTCTTCAAGACCCTGCACAAGCGCCAGGTTCACGAAGTCATGGACCACCCGCTACTGCTGGAAATGGCCATCCACACGTTCGACACCGCGCGGTTCCTGCTCGACGCGGAGCCGGTGGCGGTGTACTGCACGAAGTACAACCCGTCGTGGAGCTGGTTCCGGGGTGAAGCGGTCGCCACCGCGATCTTCGAGATGACCGGCGGCGTGCGCTTCGTCTATACCGGCAGTTTTTGCAGTCCCGGGCTGGAGACGTCGTGGAACTCGGCGTGGCGGGTCAGCGGCGAGCGGGGCAGCGCGTGCTGGGACGGCGACGCGCCGCCTCGGCTGGAAGTGGCCACCAGCGACTCCGTCGGCGAGGTGCCGGCCGTTGCTACCCCGGCGCCCGCGAACTCGATCGCCGGGGCGCTTGCCGAGTTCGTGCACGCGCTGCGCACCGGTACGACACCGATGTGTGAGGTGCACGACAACGTCTTAAGCCTGGCGATGGTCGAGGCGTGCGTGCTCTCCGCGAGCACCGGCCGCCGGGTCGACCTGAACGAGGTGCTGGAATCCGCCCACGCCACGGCGGTCGCCAAGGCCGAGGACGACGTGCGGGACGTACTGCGCTCCTGGACGTCCGTGTCCGCGGCGCTGAGTCCACACCGGTGCACCCCACCCACCGAGCCATTGGAGGTGCGCTGATGCCCGCGCGGCGCGGCCGTGATCGCTGCACAGAGGCAGCTCCTACGGAATCCGCCGCGCCCACGGCCACCGTGGAAGTAGATGAGTGCGTGTCGCGATCGAGCAACACAGTGGAGGCGAACACAGCTCGCGCCCTGGACGAAGGAGCCCCAATGAGTTCACACAGCGACGATCTAACGTCGACGCCCGGCCCGCCCGGGGAGTACCAGCGCCGGTTCCTCGGCGCGGCAACGTACAGCCGCCGCTCCTTCATCGGCGCGACCGCCCTGCTGGGCCTGACGGCGTGCGTGGGAGGCAACTCGAGCAGCGCACCGGGTAGCGCGATCGGTGCATCCTCAGGTGGTGCGACCGCGCTGCCACCCAAAGACATCGCTGCAACGCTGAACATCTGGGGATACAGCCAGGCAGAGACCAGCTCATGGATCCCGCGGACCATCGCGGCGATGAAGAACGAGTACCCGAACGTCAAGATCGAGTACACCTACGTGCCCTCCGCCAACATCGTCCAGAAAGTCCTCGGCGCCTCCGCCGCCGGACAAAGCCCCGACGCCATCGGGCCGTACAACCCGTCCGACGGCGCGAAACTGGCCCAGGCTGGGCTGATCGCCAGCCTGAATCCCTACTGGGACGCATTCCCGGACAAGGATCAGTTCCTCGACTCGGTGGTGTGGAAGTACAACGAGCAGGTCATTTCTGTGCAGGGCTACGTCAACACCTCCGCGCTGTACTACAACAAGACCATCCTCGCCAAGGCTGGCCTGAGCGCGCCGCCGGCGACCGTGGACGAGTTGACGGCACAACTCGCGAAGATCAAGACGGCCGGATATCAGGGACTCGCGATCGGCGCCGGGAAAGCCTGGAGCTCGGAGTGGTTTTTCTTCTCCTGGTGCCTCAGCGCCGGGCTCAATTATGGGTCCTGGGACAAGGACAAACTCACTGCCTTGCTCCAACGATTCCGTGACTGGATCACGGCCGGCTACATCCCTCAGGATGCGGTCACCTGGATTGGCGATACGGAGCCGTGGAACAAGTTCACAGCCGGTGACTATGCCTTCTCGCATGCCGGTAACTGGCGGCTGAGCACGGCCAAGGCACTCTCCTTTGATTGGGGCGTGGCTCCCATTCCGGCCGGCGCTGGCGGTAGTCACAGCATCGTCGGCGGCGAAGGGTTCTCCATCGGATCCAAGGCAAACAACCCTGCGCTCGTCTGGCGCTTCTTCGAGCAAGGCCTCCTTACCAAGAGCACCGAGCAGACGATCTTCCGTGCCCTTGGAAGCCTCCCGGCGCGCAAGGACGGCCTCCAGGGAGTTCCCGAGGCCAACAATCCCAACGTGAAGGCCTTCGCCGAGGTCGTCGCGAACATGGGCGCGCGACCCAGCAGCCCCTTGATCAGCGACTATCTCGTCGTCGTCGGCGATGTTTTCAACGCGGTATGCAGTGGGCAGACCTCTCCCTCGGCCGGCGCAGAGCAGATCATCGCGCAGTGCAGCAAGCTCTAGGCCACACCCGTGAAGGGAGGTACCCCAGTGAAGACAGACGTCCCGTTTCTCAACGCCCAACCAGGTCGCGCAGCAGACGTCGAAGCGACATCGCAGGTCCACCCTGAGGCTGGGCCGCGGCCGAACGTGCACCGGCAGCGAAGAACTCTGTCCCGCAAGCAGCGGCGCCTCGCAGCGAACATCGCGTTCGCGGCACCGGCCGTCGCGTTCCTGGCCACCTTCGCCCTTTATCCGCTCTACGTCCTTGTCCGGCTCAGCGTCAGCGACGTCAAGATCACGAACATCCTCGGTTATTGGCCAGCCGTTGGATTGCGCAACTTCCAGGAGATCTTGAACGATCCGCAGTTCCGGTCAGCCGTCAATCAGACGCTCATCTTCGTCGCCGGCGTCGTCACGTTCACAATGACCCTCTCCTTTGTGACCGCGATGCTGCTGCGCAGATCCAGCCGCTCCATCCAGATTACGCAGTCCACGATGATCCTGGTCTCGATCCTGCCGCCGGTAGTGATCGGGAGCCTGTGGAAGTTCCTGCTCGCCAGCGATGGTGCGATCAGCAGACTGTTCCGGCTCCTGCATCTGGTGGACCATCCGGTCGCGTTCCTTGCACAGCCGGCGACGGCACTGATCTGCATCGGCGTCGCCACAGTGTGGGCGGGTGTCCCCTTCACGACGATGGTGCTGAAATCGGCAATCCTCGACGTGCCCGTAGACCTTCAGGAAGCCGCCTCCATGGACGGCGCCGGCCCGGTGCGGGTCCTTTGGCACGTCATCTTGCCGCACCTGCGTCCCACGCTGCTGATCATGACCGTGCTCAACATCGTCGCCGCATTCAAGGCCTTCGACTACATCTACGTCATGACTCAGGGCGGTCCAGGGACGAGCAGCTCAACCATTCCGTTCCTGGGCTACCGCACCGCGTTCACCTTCTTCAACTTCGGGCAGGCCGCCGCGATGTCGGTGATCGCAATGGTGTTCGTCGCGCTGATCGCAGCGCTCTACATCCGTACCGTCCGCACCGAGGAGCGGTCATGAAGTACTACTCTGCCGCGCTCAGGCGATCCCCGCTCGCTATCGTGTTTCTGCTGTACGCAGCGCCGCTGCTGCTGGTGCTGCTGGCGGCGTTGAAGACCAACGAGGAGATCACCAACCACCCGACCGCGGTGATCTTCCGGTACACGCTGGACGCGTTCCGTGCCGTGCTCAACGCCGATCTGGCGACCGCGATACTGAACTCGCTGCGGATCGCCGGCGGTGCGACGCTCATCTGTATGGTGCTCGGCACGCCACTGGCCTACGTCCTGGCCCGGCTCCGGTTCCGGTGGATCGGATTGATGCTCGCCGTGCTGATCCTGCTGCAGATGACACCGGCAGCGACCTCGGTCATCCCACTGTTCGCGATACTCGGCGCGCTCGGGCTCCTCGGGACCACTTTCGGGGTGTCCGTCGCGATCGCCGCCCACGTCTTGCCGTTCGCCGTCCTGCTGATGCGCCCGTTCTTCTTAAGCGTGCCTCACGAGGTCGACGAGGCCGCCCAGCTCGACGGCGCCGGCGAATGGCGGACCTTCATGTCCGTCTGTCTGCCACTGGCACGAAACGGCGTCTCCGTGGTGTCGGTATTGGTCTTCATCGGAGCCTGGGGCGACCTGCTGTACTCAGTTTCGTTCCTGAACAAGAGCGATCTGTTCCCGCTGACGGTACTGCTGACACAGCAACAGACGGTGTACGGCACTGCGTACAACAACTTGATGGCGCTCGCGGTGATCGGCTCCATCCCGACCATCGTGCTGTTCGTCCTTATCGCGCGCCGGCTGTCCAACGGTCTGGCGCTAGGAGTCGGCAAGTGATCGCCTGTGCCAGCACCGGCTTCTTCCCGAGCGTCGTGCTCGCCGACCCGTTCGCGCTGCTCCTGTCCGACAACAGCGATCTGGCGTGGCCGAGCACGGCGACGGCTTCTCCGCCGAGTTCGTATTCACCAGTGGACTGCGGGCCGAGCTGCGCGCCCGGACCTTCGGCGACTCGCATGCGGTCGAGGTCTCAGGGCCGACACGCAACACCGGCATACAGACCGTTGCCAGCGTCAACGGTTGCGCAACGCTGCGGCTGTTCCTGCGCACCGTCCCGGGCCTGGGGCTGGCCACGGCTGCGGACCCGGCGCGGCGGCCCGACCGCCAGGGCCTTCCCGCCGGTCGACTTCGAACCCGCCAGCCGGCAACTGCTCGGCACTACGAACTTGTGGGCCTCGGCCCACGCGGGCCTCAACGGCAGCAAATCGTCCGAGGACATGCCGTTCGCGCTGCTCGCCGGCCTCGAGCGGCATGACCTCCGGCAACAGCAGCTGGTATGTGGCTGGGCCGGGTTCCTCCGCTCGCGGGCATCATCGCCGACTCCTTTGGACAGCAACCACGACCGAAAGGACTGTGATCGTGACAACTTCGCCGACGCCTGATGACAGGCAGTCGGGGCCGGTTCGGCTGCCGACCGAACGTGAGTGCCCGTTCGATCCGCCGACCGAGTTAGGTCGGCTTCGAGACAGCCAACCGTTGAGCCGAGTCCGCTTTCTTGATGGTCGCGTCGGCTGGCTGGTGACTAGCTACGAACTTGTTCGCGCGGTGCTGGGTGATGCGCGTTTCAGCATCGTCCCCGGGGGTAACCAGACGAAGCATCCAGAGTTGATGGCTGCCGGACGCTTCGCTGCGATGCGGCACGACGCCGCGGTTCCGGACTCTGTCCGAGCGCTTGTTGAGCGCTACCGGAAGGACGGGCGGTTGGCCGATGCCTTCCGGGACCCGGAGGTGGTGCGAGCAGTCCATGAGTACCCGGTAAGTGGGTTCAGCTTCGGCTTCACGCCCCAACCCGTGCACACCCGCATGCGACGCCTTCTCACAGGCCACTTCTCGGGGCGTAGCATCGGGGGGCATCGGGCAGACATCGAGCAGATCGTCGCCGATCGTCTTGACGCCATGGAACGTGTCGGCCCGCCCGTCGACCTGGTCGAGATGTTCGCCCACGCAGTCCCATTGCTGGTGGTCCGCGCACTGTTCGGCCTGCAGGACAGCGAGCATGACACGTTCCTGCGGCTTGGCCAGCGCAGGTCTGACCCAAGCTCCACTGTCGACGAGGTCCTAGAGGTAAGCGAGGAGCGATTCGCTCTCCTTCGTGAGCTCATGGAACGCAAGCGGACCCGACCAGGCACTGATCTGCTCAGCACGCTGGCACAGGCTGGGGAGATGACCGATGACTGGCTCGACTCCACCGCGGGACTGCTGATTGGCACAGCTCTGGATACGGTCGCAACCAACCTCGCCTTCGGCGTCCTGACGCTCCTGCAGGACCGTGATCGGTGGAACGCACTCAGGACCGGGTCGGTCCCGATCGGTCAGATCGTGGAAGAGCTGCTGCGCTACACCGCCATGGTCCAAGACACCAATGTTCGAACCGCATTGGAGGATGTTGAGCTCGGCGGAACCGTGATCAAGGCCTTCGAGCGCGTCGCCGTCTCACTGCCAGCGGCGAATCGCGACCCGCAGGTGTTCGCCGAGCCGGACCGGTTCGACATGACACGCCAGGCAGCCAAGCACGTGGCCTTCGGCTTTGGCGTCCACCAGTGCCTCGGCCAGCACCTGGCGCGGCTGGAGTTGCAGGTCGCGCTCACCGGCCTGGCGCAGCGTTTCCCCACCCTTGACCTCGCCGTACCGATGGCCGACATCCCCTGGCCCGACGACTACCGCACCTTCTACGGGCCGCAGCGTATCCCGGTGACCTGGTAAGGCGATAGCCGATGAGGGTCAACGCCGACCGCGACCGGTGCGTGGGCGGTGGCATGTGCGCACTGTCCGCCCCGAGCCTGTTCGACCAGGACGAGGACGGGCGGGTCCTGCTGCTCGCCACAGGCCCTCTGACCGGCGCCGAGCTTGAGGCGGCTCGAGAGGCGGTCGCGCTGTGCCCATCGGGAGCGTTGTTGCTGCGTGACAGCGGTGACGATAAGACGGCCGATGAGCAGCGCGGCGACACGTCGGCCTCACCATGACCCAACCACCGGGGCGACCGCGACGGACGCTCCGGCCTGACCAATACGACCGAGAAGTGAAAGGATCTGGTGACCGTGCGTATCGAAGTTGATGAGGACGCGTGCGTAGGTGGTGGTCAGTGCGTGCTGGCCGCAGCGGAGGTGTTCGATCAGCGTGACGAGGATGGCGTCGTCGTGCTGCTCGACGACGCACCTGGTGTCGAGTTGCAAGAGGCAGCGCGGGAGGCAGCGCTGCTGTGCCCCGCTGCGGCGATTCGAGTCATCGAGTGACGGACAGGCTCGGCCGAGTCGTGGTCGTGGGGGCCTCGGTGGCCGGTGTGACCGTGGTTGAGACGCTGCGTCGCCGCGGATTCGATGGGTCGATCAGCCTGGTCGGGGACGAGCCGCACGCCCCGTACGACCGGCCACCGCTGTCCAAGCAGATCCTCACCGGGGCGTGGGCGGCCGACCGTGTCACGTTCCGCGACGCTGCCAGCCTTGACCGGCTGCGGGTCGACCTGTGGCTCGGCACCCGCGCGGTCGGGCTCGATCTGGGCGAGCGCACCGTCGAGTTTCACGACCGTGAACGCCTGTCCTTCGACGGGCTTGTCATCGCGACCGGTGTCGTGCCACGCCGTCTCCCGGCCGGACATGACCTGGCCGGGGTGCACGTGCTGCGCACTGTCGGCGACGCTCTCGCTCTGCGCACACAGCTGCACCCTGGCCGACGCCTGGTGGTGATCGGCGCGGGTTTCCTGGGCTGCGAGGTCGCGGCCGCCGCCCGGAAACTCGGGATGCAGGTCTGCATCGTCGATCCGCTGCCTGTACCCATGGTGCGGCAGCTCGGTGAAGACGTCGGCCGGCACGTGGCCAGCCTGCACCGCGACCACGGCGTGGACATCCATTGCGGTGTCGCCGTCCGTCGCCTACTCGGCGACTGCAAGGTGACCGGTGTTGAGCTCGCGACCGGAGCAGTCCTGGACGCCGATCTCGTCCTCGTCGCGATCGGCTCAACACCGGCGACCGACTGGCTCACCGGCAGCGGCCTCACCCTCAACGACGGTGTGGTCTGCGACGCCACGTGCCGGGCCGCACCCGGCGTCTACGCAGCCGGAGACGTCGCCCGCTGGTGGCATGACACGCTGGGCGCCCACATCCGGGTCGAGCACCGCATGAACGCCACGGAGCAAGCCATCGCCGCAGCCACCAACCTCCTCGGCGCCGACGCCCCGTTCACCCCGGTCCCTTACTTTTGGACCGACCAATACGACGCGCGAATCCAGGCCTATGGCACCTTCCCGCCGAACTGCAGTGTGGCCATCGTCCGCGGCGATCCCGACGAACGACGATTCATCGCCCACTACATCCACGACGACCGCATCACGGGCGTCTTGGCGTGGAACATGCCGAAGGGGCTCCGAGCCGAACGCGCACACATCGGACAATCTGTCGCCGATGCGCGCCTGTAGGCGTGTCTCCCGTTCGTAACACCGTGGTGAGCAAGCGCTCAATCCCGAGCACGTGCGGGATGCTCATCGCCGGCGATCCCAGGGGCCGCATCAACAAATAAGGAAGCACGGTGCTCGAGCGAGTCGTGATTGTCGGTGCCTCGCCGGCGGGACTGTCAACAGCGGAGACCCTGCGACGGGAAGGCTTCACCGGTCGGCTGGTCTTGATCGACAAGGAGTCTCGTCTACCGCCCATGGTCGGGGCGGGTGTTGGCGATCTGGCGACGACCAGCGACGAGCGACTCGGCTGACAAGTTCTGCCCATGTGTCGAGGTTCAGTCGGGCCGCAGGGCTTGCAGGACGTGTTGCCACGTGTCAGCACGTCCGGTGGGTTTGCTTCTGCCGAGCAGCAAATTGATCGATCTCGCCGCCGGGGCGGTGCTGCCCGGCGGACCGGCGGCGCCGCAGTGTCTGCCGATGAGACCTGTGCCCGTTCTCTCCAATCGTTGGAATCGCCTCAGCACGGGCATCGAATCGGCCGACTCACCCAGAGATCTCAGCAGCGGGAAGGCAAGCATCATGCAGACGGTCGTGGAACTTGCTCACTTGGCACTCAAGTGGGATCAGACGTCCCTGGAGTATCCCGATACCAGGCAGTGGGCTCACCATGACGTCGCGGCATTGGCCGATGGCCGGATCGTTACCGGTCATCCCGACGGCACGTCGCTGCTGGTCTTCAGCCCCGACGGTAGGCGCTTGGGCACTGTCAGCACCGGAACGGTGGAGTTGCACGGAATCGCCAACGACGGCCCTGAAGGGGATTCCCTTTGGGCCGCCGACCCGGGCCACAAGCGCACGCCCGCCGGGCCCGACTACGACAAACTCCAACACCCAGGACGCATCCTAAACATTTCGCTTTCGGGCATGGCCGTCCTCGGTGAGCTCCACCAGCCGGACCTGGAGATCTACCAGCACAAGGCCTGGAGCCCGACGGCCGTCGTGCGCATCCACTCCGGCAACGGCCACAACGGGCCCGACACCGTCTGGGTGTCCGACGGTTACGGCCAGAGCGTGCTGCACCAGTTCTCCAGCGACGGAACCTACCTGCGCACCATCGACGGCAAAGACTCGGGGCTGGCCTTCAAGACGCCGCATGCGATCATCACCCGCCGACGCAGCGACACCACGGAACTTCTGGTCGCCGACCGCAGCAACAGGCGCATCGTCGTGCTCTCGGCCGACGGCGACTTCATCCGCGCTTTCGGCGCGGATTGCCTGACCTCTCCGTCGGGGATCGCGGCGCTGGACGACGGAACGATCCTCGTCACGGAACTCTTCGGCAGCGTCGTTGCCTTCTCGGAGGCCGGCGACCTGCTCGGTTGGCTGGGGTCACCGCTCCCGGCCGAGAAGCGGCGGCCACGCTGGCCCAACCAGGTCGGTGCCTTGGGCAACACGGTGCGTCCTGCGCTCGTTGCCGGCCGGTTCAACAGCCCACACGGTATCTGTGTGACTGGCGGGGCCGTTCTGGTGACCGAGTGGGTCATCGGTGGGCGTGTCGTGCGCCTCGCCCCAGTCTGACAGCCGTGGCCGGCGCAGCGGTCACGGCTGTCCTGCATCCCGTCTGCGATCACGGAGACCCACGAAAGGGGGCACGGGGCTGTTCTGAGCCCTTGGGGAAGTCACAGGAACATCCACATACGAAAGGGACGGATCATGGCAGGAAACAGGGCTGTTGCCTACAAGGGACCCGGTGTTGTTGAGGTTATCGACACTGACTACCCGACGTTCGAGCTCAAAGACGGGCCCGGGGTGCATCCGGCCAATGTGGGCCGGAGGGTCCCGCATGGGGTGATCGTGCGGACCGTGTCGACCAACATCTGCGGTTCGGATCAGCACATGGTGCGCGGCCGGACGACGGCCCCGCAGGGTTTGATCCTGGGCCACGAGATCACCGGCGAGGTCGTGGAGACCGGCCCGGACGTGGAGTTCATCAAGGTCGGGCACATCGTCTCGGTGCCGTTCAACATCGCTTGTGGCCGGTGCCGCAACTGCAAGGAACGCAAGACCGGCATCTGTCTCAATGTGAACCCGGATCGGCCGGGCAGCGCCTACGGCTACGTGGACATGGGCGGCTGGGTCGGCGGCCAGTCCGAGTACGTGCTGGTCCCGTACGCGGACTGGAACCTGCTCTGCTTTCCTGACCGGGATCAGGCCCTGGACCAGATCATGGACCTGACCATGCTGTCGGACATCTTCCCCACCGGCTTCCACGGCGCGGTCACCGCCGGGGTCGGCGTCGGATCCACCGTCTACATCGCCGGCGCTGGTCCTGTGGGCCTGGCGGCTGCGGTCGGTTCGCAGCTGCTCGGTGCTGCCGTCGTCATCGTCGGGGACATGAACGAAGACCGCCTGGCCCAGGCCCGCTCCTTCGGCTGCGAAACGGTCAACGTCGTCGCCGGCGACCCGAAGGACCAGATCGAACAGCTCCTCGGCGTGCCGGAGGTCGACTGCGCCGTCGATGCCGTTGGCTTCGAAGCCCGCGGTCACGGCAAGGACGCATCACATGAGGCCCCGGCCACGGTGCTGAACTCCCTCATGGATCTCACCGCCGCCGGCGGCGCCGTGGGCATCCCCGGCCTGTACGTCACCGGCGACCCGGGCGGGATCGACGAGGCAGCCAAGCACGGATCCCTGTCGCTCTCGCTCGGCACGGGTTGGGCCAAGTCGCTGTCCTTCGCCACCGGCCAGTGCCCGGTGATGAAATACAACCGGCAACTGATGATGGCCATCCTGCACGACAAGGTCCAGCTCGCCAAAGCCGTCAACGCCAAGGCCATCCCGCTCGAGGAAGCACCCCGCGGCTACGCCGAATTCGACGCCGGAGCCGCCACCAAATACGTCCTCAACCCCAACGGCTACATCAAAGCCTGAATCAAGATCCGCCACAGGCTGAGGGAGCAGGCCCGGTTCCGCGCTACGCGCGTCGGACCGGGGCTCCTTCTAGCCCGGCTAGCGACCGCCGCCTCAGCCCAGACCCGCGTCGCCGATGGAGCGAGTGCGCCGAAGGGCATGCAAAGTGCTCGAGCCTGGCCGGGATCCGCACAGCTCCCCCTGCGACGAGGAATCCTCTCTGGCTGGGCGGCGGATCGCTGCTGGGCGTCCAGCCGGTGCTCGCATTGATTACCGGACCGTCGGCGGTAACCGCGTTTCTGGGGCGAGCGAATGCGCATGCAGCCTGGTGAGACAAGGTGATAGCCGGGTGCCGATCCCATCGAAGCCCATGACGAGGTTGACGTGTATGAGCCGGAGCAGCTGCGCACCTTCCTAACGGTCGCTCAGTCGCTGAGCTTCACCCAGGCCGGCGCTTCGCTAGGCGTCGCACAGTCGACTGTGAGCCAGCACGTGCGCAAGCTCGAGCAGGCCGTGGGCCGGCCGTTGTTCCTGCGCGATACCCGTTCGGTGACGCTGACCGCCGTCGGCGAGGCGATGGCCGGTTTCGCCCGTTCGATCCTTGCCGCGCACGAGGAGGCGGTGGGCTATTTCACCGGGTCCGGGCTGAGTGGGCGGCTGCGGTTCGGCGTGACCGACGACCTCGCGCTGACTCCTGTCCCACGCATCTTGCGGGACTTTCGCCAGCAGTATCCGCGCGTTGACCTCGAGCTCATGGTCTCGCAAAGCGAGATGCTGCAACGCCGCGTCGAGTCGGGGCACCTTGACGTTGCCTTCGTCAAACAACCGCGCGGCCAGCAGCGGGGCCGCCTCGTGCGTCGCGATCGGCTCGTCTGGGTTAGCGTCGCCGGTGCCCAACTCGGCCGCGACCGGCCCGTCCCGCTGATCGTCTACCAGGCACCGAGCATCACCCGCTCACTCGGCGTGCAGGTCCTTGAGCAGGCCGGCGTGCCCTATCGGGTTCGCTGCACGGTGAGGAACGTACTCGGCGCGGCCGCGGCTGCCCGCGCGGGCCTGGGCTTGGCGATCTTCGCGCGCAGCCTGGTACCGGACGATCTCGTCGAACTCCCCGCCGCCGCCGGCCTGCCCGACCTCGGCGAAATCGATCTCGTTCTGCTCACCAAGCAGCGCAACGCTAGCGATGCCGTTGAAGCGTTGATTGCCGCGATCATCGCCAGGACATCGGATCGAGGCGCCGACTGGAGCCACCTGGACGTGTCGCTGAGATCACCGCTGTACGGGCGCGGGAATGAGCCTGGTCCGATTAGGTCTGGTAACCGGGGCCTCAGTTATCGCGAATAGAAATAGCACTAATTTGATTAATTCTATTTCAGAATGATTCTGCTGTGGCGAGACTGATAGCACCGACACGTAACGACGATGTGGATGCCCATGACTGCCGCGGCCAATGAGGAAGCTTCCTCTCGACCCGACACCCCGACCGTGCAACGCCGTACTACCTTCGGCTCGCTGCGTACTACGAACTTCCGCTTGATGGCGACCGCTCAACTGCTGTCTAACACCGGTTGGTGGGTGGCGTATACCGCGCAGAACTGGCTGGTCTTGAGCCTCACCGGCAGCCCTGCCGCCGTGGGGCTGACCGCCGCGCTGGGGTCGCTGCCGACCCTCGTGTTCGGTCTGGCCGGTGGGCTGCTGGCCGACCGGTACCCGAAGCGCCGGATCCTGCTGTTCTACTACGCGGGGTGGACCTGCGCGGCCGCCCTCCTCGCCGGTCTCACACTCGCGCATGTCGTGCAGGCCTGGCAGGTCCAGGTGATCGCGGCCTGCTCCGGCGTCGTGCTCGCCATCGGCTTTCCGGCCCAGCAGGCATTCGTCAGCGAGCTCGTCGGACCGGCCCAGCTGCGCAACGCGATCAGCATCAACTCCTCCGTGGTCTACCTCGCCGGGCTCGTCGGGCCCGCGGTCAGCGGCCTGTTGATCGGCACGGTCGGGCCGGGCTGGTCGTTCCTGATGACCGCCGTCTTCTACCTGGCGCCGATCGTCGCGCTGACCCGGATCCGCGCCGACGAGTTGCATGCGCGCCCGCCAGTACCGGCGCAGCGCGGGCAACTCCGCGCCGCGCTGCGCTACGCGGTAAGCCACCCAGACGTGCTCTGGCCCACGATCCTGGTCGGCCTGTACGCGATGTTCACCACCAACCTGGCAGTGACGCTGGCCGTCTACGCCAAGTCCATCTTCCACACGGGACCGGGCGGTTATGGGCTTCTCACCGCGAGCGTCGCGGTCGGCTCGCTGGGCGGGGCGCTCATCTCCGCCCGCCTGCGCCACACACGCCTGCGCACCCTGATGCTCTTCGCAGCCCTGCTCTCCGCGCTGTACATGGTCGCGGCGGCGGCACAGGCGCAGATCCTCTTCTGCGCGCTGTTGCTCGGCATCGGCGCCAGCACTCTGCTGTTGCAGACCTCGGCCAACTCCACTGTCCAGCTCGCCGCCCACGACAACATCCGCGGCCGGATCGTCGGCATCTACCTTCTCGTCTATCTCGGCAGCAGCGCTGTCGGCGGCCCGCTGCTGGGCATCATCGTGCAGCAGTTCGGCCCCCGCACCGGCATGCTGCTCGCCGGCGCCCTGCCTGGCATCAGCACGCTGTTGATCGCCGCCATCCTGCTCACGATGCGCCTACGACGTGGTAGGGCTCCTCGCTGGGTCGCGTCGGTCGTCCGAACGGACTCAGTGGACTGACCCGCCTCCCTCGAAGCGGTCACACACGGCGGGTGGGCCCCTCAGCGGAAACCACCAAGCCCGCCGGGAGCTCTTCGACCCGGCCACGACAAGTCTCGCCTGGAAGCCTCGTGGCTACAGGTCCCGGACTTGACCGCAACCATCACTACATTGACCGGTACGTTCACGGCGGCGGCATTAAGCCGACTCCGTCTTAGACGGCATCTGCTCGCTCGAGCGCGGCGATCGCGCGGTTGAGGGCGCTGCGCGCCGTGCGCAGCTCGGCGACGACGTCGACCGGTCGTGGTTGCGGGTCGGTGCGCAGCACGAAGGCGCCGACGCCCTGGCGGGTTTCGACCAGACCGTCGTCGACGAGCAGTTGCTGGGCCTGGCGGATGGTGTTCAGCCCGGGTACGTCGTAGTGCGCCTGCAGTTTGGGTATCGAGGGGAGTTGCTGGCCGGGGGAGAACTCGCCGGTGCCGATGCGGCGGCGGAGGTCTTCGGCGATCTCACGGTATCGAGCCATGCCCGAATGCTAGCATGTCCCTACAGGTTATCTAGTGGTCTCGCACGCACTAGTTGACATAAGAACCACTCTCGGCGCGTGTACGGCATCGCTCGAGTCGTCGGTGCAAACGACCGATTCTCAACACCTAGTGACACGTCGAGCCGAGCGCAGTAACAGAGACCTTCCCGCGAGCGATAGGCCAGCCGGGGGACGATGAGCCGGCGAATCAAGATCGTGGCGCCTTGGACCGGGCGGCGCAGCATAGATCTGGTCACGAGCGACTACCCAGACGAGTGGGTCCGGTATGCCGGCTATGCGCATGCGCCCGTACTCAACGCAGGCTGCGCTGACATAGAACGTCGCGGACGCAACCATGTCGATCTGCACGAAGCTCCTCGGGCGGGCGCCCGGCCTCACCGCGGCCGCAGATCAGTCCCTGTCGATGAGGGCGTTGAAGAAGGTCACCGCTCCTGCCCATGCGCCGGCGCCGACAAGTACGGCGGTCGGTAGTGCTGGCTCCTGGAGATAAGTCAGGACGCCGGCGCCGACTGCGACGAGCAACGCGAGCGTCATTATGACGGCCGACCTGACCGGGATCAGCCTGCTGCCGGCCTGCTTCGAGCCCATGTTCCAGCTCCTTCGGTGTCGAGGTGTTCCTACACCCCAATCGAAGGTGCGGAACTCATCGACGTCCCCCGTGGCAGAGCCCACAGAAAAGTTCTGGCGGGGGAGGGGGAAGGGAAGAGCGGGTGGACCTAGAAGAGGGCAGTTCGGCCCAAGAGAAGAACCGAGGTGGAAAGGTCCAGCGGGTGGATACTTCGGCGACCACAGGTGTGTCACCGCCGGCGCGCTCAGTCGTCGAATCCGGCCTAAGACCCGGTACGACAGAGCGAGACGAGCTTGAGAGATCGCGGCGGCGAGCCGCCGACGACGAGTTGATCACGCGGCTGCGGAAGCTTGGATTCAGGGGGGAGGAGTATGACCGTTTCGAGAGACATCTGGTGCGCTATGCGTTGAACATCTTGGATGCCTGGATGCGCCGCGGGCAGATCTTTCGGGAATGCGCGGCGATCGGGCGTTGACTCGATCCCACGGAGTTGGAGCGCAACCGGCTCGCGGAAAGCCCTGAGGATCGAGAAGATCTCTCAACGCTCGTTGTGGGTACAGCGATCACCAGGTTTCGGCATGAGGCACTCATCGACGGAGGGTGGCAGCGGTCGAAGGGAGCCAGCATCACCACGTACTTCATGACCTGGGTGATCAGAAGTTCCCGAATCACTTTCGCAAGTGGCAGGGGGAGGAGAGGCGGTGGCGGCGATGGCCGGTCGCCAGTGTCCCGAAGGAGCTTTGGTTGACTGACCCAGCCGAGATCCTCGCCCAACGAGACGCCGTCATCGTGGAGTTTCGCAAGCTGGCTGCGGGGACGCAGGACATCGTCGCGCTCCACTACGACGGCTACTCCAACGCTGAGATAGCTGAGATCAAGGCCAAGACAGTCAAAGCGATCGAGCGGACTCTCGAGCGCTGGCGCGCGCGGCAGCGCAAATTGAGGAGTAGGGGGCGTGATGGACGACTTTGATCGGCTGCTCGAGCGGACTTCCCTGGGCACACCAGGGGCAGAGTCACTCATCGAAGCTGTGCCCGATCGGATCGCCGAGCGCGCACTTGCCGTCGCGCGAGCCGAGCGCGCAATGCAGGAAGAGCTTATCGCTGACCGTCTCCTCGTTGGTATTCGTGCCGCCGAGGCTGTCGCGGTCGGTTCCGCGAAACCTGCCGTTGCTCGCTGGAGAACCGACTCGCACCGGACAACGACCAAGGTCGCCAAAACCCTCGACGCGAGGCTGGACGCCGAGCTCCCGCCTGCGTCCGAGGGCGCAGACGCGGGTGGGCAGGCGAGTCCACCCCGCATCCACGATCGGGTCGAGCTCCGGGACCTGGCGGTCCTTGCCAGCGACGGCGATCGGGCTGCTCTCAATGACCTGCTCACCCGGGTGCGCGCCGTGGCCCACCGGTACGTGCGGTCGCGGCTGTGGAACTCTCCGGGCGGAGCCGACATGGTCGATGACGTCGCCCAGGACGTCTGTGTCACGGTGTTCGGTGCGCTCAGCCGGTACCGCGATGAGGGGCGTCCGTTCGAGGCCTTCGTCTACGGCATCGCCGCGCGCAAGGTTGCGGACGCCCAGCGCGCACTCGCGGGACAGCCGGCCGCCGCGGACGAGCCACTGACGTCAGAGGAGCAAGCGGTCAGGCAATCGGAGGTCCAGCACATCATGGGATTGCTGGAGAAGTTGCCACCGAAACTGCGGGAGATCCTGCGGCTGCGGGTGGTAGCTGGAATGTCAGCCGAGGAGACCGCCCGAGCGCTGGGCATGACTCCAGGGGCGGTGAGGGTCGCGCAGCACCGAGCGTTGAACACGTTGCGAGGTTTCGTCGGGCACGAGGCGAAAATGGGGAAGCCGTCGGCCAGATAACTGTCAGGTGCGACGCATCGAGGTCGCCCACGTCGTCGCGGCGGCATCAGAAGGTCCGGACCGCATGCAGTCGGACCCTGGTGTCGCCACGCCGCGATGAGCAGTGGAGGGCGTGCTGACGCCATTACGAACCCTCGCCGGGAACACGGCGCGGGCCAGCTTGCCCCGGAATCGATCGATTCTCAACACCCGCACTCCTGCACGCTCTTCCACCCCGGTCGAAGAATCGGCGTTCGAGACCTGGCCGTGTGTGACCTGACCGCGAACCGGACTGGCCGGGCCGCATCCCCCGAAGGACTGACTCCACTTCCCGGCCTGCCGGCGGCGGGCCGGTCTGGCATGCCCGTCCGCAGCAGTACGAGGGTCTGTCGGACGAGCAGCGGGCGTGGGCCGTGCGGCTGGATACCAGCGCCGCAGGTCGGTCGGAGTGGATGCATGAACGCGAGTGGCGCCTTCCTGTGGCGCCGGGCCGGCCGTGGCTCGATCTGACCCGGCGACCGTGGTCGCCGTACTCACCGGTGACCAGCGGTGGCAGCCGAGCTGGCAGCAGGTCTGGTTCGAGACCGGCCTGTACTTCGACGGTGAAACCGGCGCGGAGGTACTTCCGGATCATCCGCACGCCCATCCGTGGATGGAGATGCGCCCTGCCCAGCCTCGGCTCTGGCAAGGTCTGGCCAAGCTGTACGGGGATGCGAAAGCCCAGCGCGTCGTTTCCAGTTGACCGCGACGCCCGATCCCACGGCCAGTGCGGTTATGCCAGGGCGTCGCGGCCCGCTCCTTGGGGACCGGCCGCTGGCTGCGCGCCCGGTTTCAGGGGTTCATCCGTTCGTCGCCTGGAACAGTCGTTCGGTCTCGTCGAGCAGTATGCGGGCGCTCCGCCGCGCCTCCATCGCTTCCTTCGCCCCGACATAGACCGCGCCGTAGTGTGCGCCATCCTTGACGTCGAGCAGGCGTTTCAGCGCGCGGGCGAGTCGCTGACCGTCGCTGCCTACCTGGGAGACCAGCTGGATCGCCTGCCGGTGGTCCTGGCCGCGGGAGCGCTGGCCGAGGGCCACGCAGCATGCCGCGTCGGCCGCGGCGATCCCAGCGAGTACGGCTAGCGCCGCCGCGACGTTGTCGTTGGCCAGTTCGTCGTCGACGTCGCCGACCAGGTCCGCGACCTCGATGAACGCGCGGGCGTGCGTGAGCCGTACGGCGGCCTGGGCGCGGTTGCAGTCCTCGGCCCGGCCGGCTCGGCGGTTCATGCGCTCTCCCTGTGGGTCAGCTGGTTGATGAGGGTTCGGATTTCGGGTCCGTGGATCCGTACGCCATCGCGCTTCCAGTCGTCGACGATCGGCTCAGCGGCTTCCAGGTGAGCAAGCAGGCCATCGGTGCTAAGCACGTACGTCTGGAGGTAGTTCCCGCTCCAACGCAGGGCCTGGCTGCTCAGTTCGCTGAGCTGTTCCTCCCACGCTGCCGACGGCTTGTCGAATCGGTGCACGATAAGCAGGTCGATGTCGCTGTCCAGGTTGCCGTCTCCGCGGGCCGCCGACCCGAAGATGCTGGCATGTTCGGGCTTGATCGCCCACGCGTCGATCGACGCCCGAAAGCGGTCGAACAGTCTCGGCCGCAGGGAGGTCAGTTCGAGTACGGCGGCCGCGGCGACGTGTTCGCGATTCAGGGTGTACTGGACAGAAGGTCCGACTGCTGTCGCGTCGACCAGCCCGGTTTCCGCCAACCGATGAAGCGCGTTCCTGACACCTCGTTCGCTTCCCGTGGCGGCGAGCTGATGCACTCGGCGACCGGTCAGCGGCGCGGTCGTGCGGGCGAGGACGGACAGGATTGGGCCGTCGAGGGTTTGGATGACGGTGCTCGCTGGGTTGGACATGTCCATATCGGCAGTGTACTACCGATCACGGCAGTTCAGTGCCGATATCGGCAGTAGAGTGCCGACTCAAGGAACGCCGATAATGGTTCTTATGTCAACTAGAACACACAAGCCCACTAGATAATCTGTGGTGACATGCTAACATGTGGGCATGGCTCGGTACCGTGAGATCGCCGACGACCTCCGCCGCCGCATCGGCGCCGGCGAGTTCTCCCCCGGCCAACAGCTCCCCACGATCACGACACTGCAGGAGCACTACGACGTCCCCGGACTGAACTCCATCCGCCAGGCCCAGCAACTGCTCGTCGACGACGGCCTGGTCGAAACCCGCCAGGGCGTCGGCGTCTTCGTGCTGCGCACCGACCCGCAACCGCGCCCGGTCGACGTCCTCGCCGAGCTGCGCGCCGCACGGAGCGCCCTCAATCGCGCGATCGCTGCGCTCGAGCGAACCGAGACCGTCTGAGATGACGCCGGCTCACTGCGGCCAACCGCGAGCGTACCGATCGATGCAGGGCTGGGCTGCGGTAAATCCGGAGTCGGCAGCCCTGCCCTTCCGTCAAGACCCGCTCCCATGACTAATCCGAAGAGCTCCCGGCGAGCTTGGTTGGTCCCCCTCATGTCTGGCCACCATGCTTTGAGCCCCATAGACCGACAGGTTGCCGGTGAAGTGAACGAGTTCGGGCGAACACCCGCCAGCACCGGTGCGCTGGCGACATTCCGCCTTTTGGTGCGCGCTCCGGTGTGCCCGGTACACAGCAGCGAACGATGCCGAGGGCCACTAACGACGGTCGCAGCACCGACGTTGCCGACAGCTGACAGACGGCCTGGTAGACGGTCTCGTGACATAGCCACATCTGCGGCTGCTCGGGATGTGAAGCCGAAGGTATCGGCTGATCTGCTGAGGGCTCCGCAATCTCGATCCGCCTCCTCCCCTGACCGGAACCGCAGGATAATCTTCCGCACCAGGTCGAGCGGGGCAACGAACGCGACCACCTTGCCGCTGCGGTAGATCGTGTAGCCACACGACCAGTTGTTCCCAGTGGTCCTCGAGACGCCGACCTCGCGAGCCGCGGCCAGAATGCTCCACCTACGAGCCCGCAACTCCACGAACCGCTGACGCTTTGCCGGCTGCGGACGACCCTGGCGCTTTCTTCACACGACGAGACGAAGACAGACGCAACCTCCGGATCCACGACGAGGTGTTGCAACCCGCCGGTCGTAACCACCTCGCCGCGCTGGTCCGTAGGCAGCTGCGCCGACACAGACATGCTGTCTGCAACTGTGCCGTGACATCGAGGTGACTGAGTGGACAACCTGTGACGACGTTTGACGCTCGATGCTGGACAGGTTGTTGGTCGCGGAGCCGATGGGCCGGGGCCATCATTCTGAGAACCAACGACGGCAGGAGAGGTGAGTTCGTGCGATCGAGTGACGGATTCGGACCAGCATCGCGCGTCAACCCGCGCAGCGGGGCATGCGTGAGCCGGGGAGGAAGGGCCTCATGAATAGGCAGTGTTGGGTGCGCAGCTCCCGCGGTTGTGCCGTTTTGGCGAGTGCCGCTTTGGTCGTTGCCTTGGCCGGTTGCGGTAGCAGCAGCAGTTCCGGTACCCCGGGTGCTTCATCCGCGAAGGTGGACACCGTGCTGGGGATCCCGAACCTCAAGGGGCAGACGGTGGTCGTCGGCAGCGCGGGTGGCTCGTTCGGCGATGCAATTAAAAAGACGGTCGTCGCCCCCTTCGAGGAGGCGACCGGGGCGAAGGTTGTTTACAGCGATACCATTTGCGCCTCGTTCGACAAGCTGGTCAAGGCGCGCCAGTTCGCCAGCGATGTCGACATGTGCAACGACTACGGGCCGATGCTGGCCCAGAGTGATGCGGGATTACTCAAGTCGGATCCACGGCTGGTTCAGATCGCCAAGGCGCGCGGGCTGCAGGCCGACTGGTACCAGAGCGACTTGATCGCGAATAACTTCTACGCGGAGGCTCTGGCGTGGAACACCGCTAAGTATGGGAACGACCACCCCAGCTCGTGGGCTGAGTTCTTCGACACCTCGAAGTTCAAGGGACCGCGCGGGTTGCACACATCCGCGACCGGCGACTTGGAGATCGCGCTGTTGGCCTCGGGAACGACGCCGTCCAGCTTGTACCCACTCGACGTTGACAAGGCGTTCGACGTTCTGGACGCCTTGCGTAAGAACGCAACTGTCCACTTCTGGAGGAACGGGGCCGATTCGGTTAACCAGCTTTCCACTGGCGAGATCGGCTACACGTGGACGTTCAGTAACCGCGTGGCGTCGGGTGTGAAGCAGGGCCTGCCGCTGGATATGACGTTCAAGCAGGCGCTGCTCGTGGGAAGCGGCGCGGCGGTCTCGGCCACAGCCAAGAATGTCGACGGAGCGATCGCGTTCATCGACTTCTATATGGCTCCCAGTATCCAGGCTGCACTTACGAACGAATCCGGTGTAGGACCGGCCTACCCGGCGGCTGCCAAGCTCGTTGATCCGAGCATGCAGAAGTATGTGCCCACGACGCCGGAGAACCTCAGTCAGGTTATCCCGTTGAACAACGATTACTGGCGGAAGAACTATAATGCGCTCCAGGACCGATACACCAAGTGGCAATCCGGAAGCTGACCGCCGTGGTCGCATCTGATCCCGGGACTGGTTCCACTCTCCTCGTGGAGGGCGGGACCAGCCCCCGTCGCAAGCTTGCGGGTCTCCGCAACCCGATCCTAATTCGTACGTCTGGCCGCTGCCTGGCTTGGCTAGTGGCGGCGACGTACCTCATGCTCGGGCTCGCGGTGCCGCTGGCCGTCACGCTTCGCAGCAGTGTCGACATCCACCCCTTCTGGCGGGCCTACAGCAGCCAGTTGACCTCGTCCTCGATCCTGATCATCCTCGAACGGACGCTGCTATTGGCGGTGTACGCCACCGTGATCACGCTGGTCATCGGCTACCCGGTTGCCTACGCGATGACCTTGCTGGGCAGGCTCGGTCGCACAGTGTGTCTCACGCTGTTGGTATTTCCGTACCTAACGTCGTTCTTGGTCCGCACGTACGCCTGGATCGGGATTCTTGGCGTCAATGGCCCGATCGGCCCGCTCATGCACCGACTCGGAAGCGACACGGTCACCTACAATTACACCGCTGTCGGTGTCTTGATCGTCCTCGTCCATGTGTTCTTGCCGGTCATGATCCTCGCCTGCTACGTCTCGATGTCTCGCATCGACCCGTCCCATCTGCGAGCAGCGCGCACTCTCGGTGCTAATCATCTCGAAAGCTTCTGGCGGGTGTACGCGCCCCAGACAATGGCCGGCGTGGTGGCTGGCAGTGTGGTTATCTTCATCAGCAGCGTCGGTATGTACGCAACGCCGGCGCTGATCGGCGGGCCCACACAGACGACTTTGGTCAGCCTGGTAGTGCAGCAGGTCACGCAAAGCTCGTTCTATGGGCTCTCGCCTGCTTACCCAGCTGCGCTGACCGTCATCCTCGGCGTTGTCGTCGCTATCGTCCTGACGCTGGCCGCCCGATCGGTGGGACTAGGCGAAGTGCTCGGGTTGAAGAGTGTGCCTGGTCGTTCTGAGCGTCGCCCCAGCCGACGGTCAGGACGACCAGAACGGCAACCACGTCGGCCGTTATCGTTTGTACTTCGCCGAATCCCTGGTTCTGGCCGCCATCACCTCCTCGTCGGCGTGATGGTCTTACTCGCTGTGGTGCTCATCGACGGCCCGTTCGTGTATCTGGTCGGCATGTCATTCCAGCCACTGCCGGTGTTGGCCTTTCCCAGCGGGAAGTGGTCCACAAAGTGGTACGACGAGGTGCTCACTGACCCATCGTGGGGCGCGGCAGTCCATCAATCGGTGAAGGTCGCGCTGCTGGCAACCATCGTCGCGCTCGTGATTGGGAGCTTCTTGGCATTGCGCACCTCGAAGCTGCGTCCTTTTGCCGGTGCGACCGTGGTTGCGACGGCTTTACTCCCCCTGATCGTCCCGTCCGTCATGTACGCCACCGGTATCTTCACCGTCTTCACAGAATTCAATCTGCTCGGCAATTGGAAGGCGATTGCGCTCGTCCACAGCGTTCTTGCGCTGCCCTACGTCTACGTCAATGTCATCAATGGGTTGAACGCTTACGATCCCCGGTGGGACCAGGCCGCTTACTCGCTGGGCGCCTCGCCTTGGCGACGTCTCCGCAAGGTCACCATGCCGCTGCTTCGACCGGCACTCTTTACTGGTGCGTTTCTAGCGATGCTGCTGTCGATCGATGAATTCACGGTGACCCTGTTCACAGCCGGTGTTACGTTCCAGAACCTGCCATTGAGGTACTGGAGCGAGGCCCAACAGAACTTCGATCCAGGGCTGGCCGTAGTCGGCGTCTTGCTGACTGGATTCGTCGTGGCCGTCGCAGCGCTGGCCGCTCTCGGACTGTACGTGATGCGGCGCGGCACCAAGACTCATAGGAGTGAATGATGACCGAACACGCCGTGATCGACCCAACTTCCTCCGCCGGCAGGGATGTAGCCAACGTGAGCACCGCAAACAACACCGACGGCTATCTCGCCTTCGACAAACTGGTCAAGACCTACGGCGACACCACCGCCCTGCGTGACGTGTCGTTGACAGTCCGCGATGGAGATTTCGTGTCGATCCTGGGCCCCAGCGGATCGGGGAAAACGACGCTGCTCGGAATCTTGGCCGGCTTCGTCCAGCCCGACTCGGGGGACGTGAGACTGGCAGGGCGCGACCTCATTGGTGTCCCGCCAGACCGCCGAAACCTCGGGGTCGTGTTCCAAAACTACGCCCTGTTCCCTCACATGACCGTGCGCCAGAACGTCGCGTTCCCGCTGGAAGCACGCTCTATCCGGCGCGCCGAGGTCGCACAGCGCGTCTCGCGGGCGCTCGATCTCGTCGAACTGAGTAACCTCGGCCACCGCAGGCCAGCTGAGCTCAGCGGCGGCCAGCAGCAGCGAGTCGCGCTGGCGCGCGCCCTCGTCTACGAACCACCGGTCCTCCTGCTCGATGAGCCGCTCGGCGCTTTGGACCGGCGACTCCGCGAAGCAATGCAGGTTGAACTAAAAGATCTCCACGACCGAGTGAAGAGCACGTTCCTGTACGTCACGCACGATCAAGAAGAAGCGCTAGCGATGTCCGACGTCGTGGTAGTCATGCGCGATGGACAGATCGAACAGATTGGATCTCCCGAGGACGTTTACGACCGGCCCGTGTCGCGCTTCGTCGCCCACTTTGTCGGCGATTGCAACCTCATAGATGGCACAGTCGAGCCCGGCCCTCAGGGATGGCAGGTGCGAAGCCGCAGTGGCAACGTCGTGTTGTGGTCGGGCAGCGACAAACCAGCGGCTGGTGACTGCTGTGTGGCGGTGCGACCAGAACGCCTCGACCTGACCAGCGAACCGCCGGGAGCCGCTGGCTGCATCGAAGCAACAGTGCTCAGCCGCCGCTTTGCCGGCCGGGAACTCGCCTGGCGATGCGCCAGTCCGCTCGGAGACCTCATCGTTCGACTGCCTCGAACATTCACTGAGACCCGCCAGGCCGGAGTCGATCACATCTACGAGGGGTCGACGGTGACGCTGCGCATTGATGTCGACCGCACCCATGTGCTGAACCCTGATGCCACGGGTAATCCCACTCCGAGCGATATCTCAGCCGAGGTAGCCACTGTTGCTGGGAAGGCACCGTGATCGCTGGCCGAGCACCGGCTTGCCCGGTCAGGGACAACAAGCGCACCACGGTCTGTCAGACCAACTCTGAAGCCACAACACGATACGCCCGGCCTCGGTGTTGTCGGCGACGATGACGAGCTCGTCGCCGGCCGCGCGGACCCACACCTTGCTGCCACCATCACCTGGTCATCACCAGCAGATGCTGTGGCGCTTCCGTATCTGCCAACTGGACATGTAGCCGCGGAACACCAAGCGCCGGCAGCTACGACTGATCGCCGAACCATCGGCGACCGACCGTCGCGCCCGCCCTTCTACTGGACAACCTGTGCTGATTTGCTGCGTTCGATGCTGGACGGATTGTTGGTTGCGGAAGGGGCCGCGGCGGCAATGGTGGTGCGCCACCACAGGCGAGCATTGGCGTTCGCGAGTTGAGGAGCGTTTATGATCGGCCTCGATGCTATTCAGGATGCACGCAATCGCATCATCGATCATATCCTCCCGACACCGCTCGTACCCTCGCCGACGCTCTCAGACATGTGTGGCGTTCCTGTAAGCCTGAAGCTCGAGCACCATCAGACCACCGGCAGTTTCAAGTTGCGCGGTGCGACCAATGCGATCCTCAAGCTAGCCGAAACCGAGCGGGCCCGGGGAGTTGTTGCCGTCTCGACTGCGCCTGCGGCCTCTACCTCAACGACCCCACAGCCTGGCAACCACCGACGAACTAACGGGCGCACCCACTAGTGACTCGATCAGGCGCGAACTCACTGATTAGCTCCGCAGCTTCCGCGATCGAGGTGAGTAGTTGCCGGCCGACTGGGGAAGCGAGATGGTTCAGAACCATTGGCCTACCAGGAGTTTTGTCGGCAGGCCGTCGATCCCGAGAGCGGGGGGCCATGAGTCGACCTGCGCGACCACACACGGACCGGCTGGCCGCTGCGGACCACCTGCGCACCAACTGGTCGAAGACGCCATCAAATTTCGTGGCACAACCAGCGCAGGCATCGCCGACGCGTCCCTCTACAGCGTTCATGGTCCAATCCAGTCATGGGCACAAACGCCGATGGCCTTCCTGGCTTTCGGCGTCTTCGCGTACGCGTCAGTTCGGTCTCGGCACGCACAGGAAGGCCGGCAAGTTACGCTTCTGGCCGCTGCGGTCTTAGCCGCTTGATCGTGCCCGAGAAGGTGAACAACGTTCTCTCAGCTACCGTTAGTTGACCCCGTACGAAGATCAGCGAGCCTCCCGCGCGGATCACCTCGCCCGTGCCGATGATTAGGTCGCCTTCACGCGCGGCGTCGATGAAGTCACCGGCGAAGTTGATGGTGACGCCGTGTTCCTCCATGACGGGCTTGGCGATGACATGCAGGCAGTAGTCGGCGAACGTCATCAGGCAGCCGCCGTGGACCTGGCCCGTGTCCCGGGTGTGCTTTTTTTCGACGCGAAAGGCGCAGCGCATGCTGTCGTCGGGTTCTTGCCGATACCAGAGGGCACCGATATGGGTTTCAAAGCCGTCGTCGTTGAAGGTACGCCAACCCGCGAACTCGCCTTCGGTGGCAACCGTAGTGGCAACGCCGCGCCGCGAAGCCGGCGGCAGCGGGGAAGTACGCATGAATAGGCCCTCTATCCTGAGATGGTTTGCACTGAACGCAGCAATCGACTGTGAATGCCCTACCCTGCCTTCTTCGATGGGTCGGCTGCCGCTCCGGCGGATGCCGACGTTCCAGACTCGAAGGGCGCGAAGATTGAATTGCGCCAATGGATCGCCGCAGCCATGCCTTCAGTCTCAAGGAGTTCGCGGAAGCGTCCGAACTCCGAGTCTGAGTTTTCCATGATCAGACACGCCTCGGCACCATACCGTAGAGCGGATTCAAATCCTGACGCCTGCAGTGTGTGATTTATGGCATTCTTGTTCCACACCAACGTCGGCAGGGCGACGCGCGACATTCGGTTCGCAATGCGGGTTGCTTCTTCCTCCAGTCGATCCTTGGGGAAGACGTGGTTCACCAGACCCAACCGATAAGCCTCTTGCGCATCGATCATGTCACCTGTGTAGATCAGCTCACGACAGCGCTGATCGAGTACCCATGGCATCGCCAGAGTTAGAACTCCCGCAGCGAACCGCGTCTCCGTGACGCCGAAGCGCGCGTCATCTGAACAGTAACGAATGTCGCACATCTGCGCGAGTTCTAAAGCCCCCGCAAGGCAATAGCCATTTATCACTGCGATGACCGGTTTGGAGCACTCGAACACCGAATTATGGAATTTGATGTCGCGACTGTGACGCCTTTGCCAATCTTCGAGGGTTCGCCCGCCCGGCCGGATTTCTTCGTCGTCATCATCGAGGTCAAATCCGGTCGAAAATGCCCGATCGCCCGCGCCTGTAATTAGGATAACGCGAACTGCCGGGTCACGATCGGCAAGGGCGACGGCGTCCTGAAATTCGGCGCAAAGCTTCAGAGACAGCGCGTTCAACCTGTGCGGCCGATTTAGCTTGATCCACGCGACACGGTCCTTGGACTCCGCCTCCCCTGATACCCTGCCCTCAGACGCGACGATCGATTCATCCGCTCCCCGTGGCATGCCCCCTCCTGTTCGGGGACTTTGCGCTTTCGAGTTCACGGTTGTCGCTCGGGCCATCTCGAGGCAGATGATTTTCCGTAGCTAGTCTAGTTGGTGGCGCACGTCGGCGGCCGGCGCTCGGACCAGGGCAGGACCTCCTCCAGCTGCGACGCCAATCGGATGAGGAGCGCCTCTTCCCACGGCCCAGCTACGAGTTGGACGCCGATCGGCACTCCGTCGGCAGCCATGTGCGTGGGCACGGAGATGGCCGGTTGGCCAGTCATGTTGAACTTTCGCGTGAACACCGCACAACTCAGGACGGCGTCGAGACCGTCAGGACCAAGTTGCGAGGCGTGGGCGGCGGCGCTGAGTTCACCAGCCCGGGGCGGAACGATGGACATCGTCGGGGTGAGCAGAATGTCGAACTCGCTCCCCCACCGGCTGACAAGATTGCGGCTAAGACGCTGAAGGACATAGACGGAACGCAGGTAGGTCTCCGCGTCGATCGCTTGGGCTACCGACCTCACATGCCGGATGTGGGGTTCCGCGCGTTCCCAGTCGACGTCGTCGCCGAACAGCCCGGCCTTCATCAGGTTCAGATGGGCGGCGATGAACTCTTCCGACTCTGGGAACTGCGTGTGCTCCACGTGGTGCCCGATGTCCTCCAGTGCGGCTGCTGCCTCACGGACTGCCTCGGCGCATTCAGGGTCTATGGGCAGGCCGAGCGGCGCCGCATCAACGAGGCCGATGCGCAGCCGACCAGGGTCGGCGCCAACCTCAGATACGAACGGCCGTTCCGGCGTCGGCGCATTGTACCAGGCCCCGCGGTCAGGTCCGCTGATCACGTCCAGGATCGCTGCCGTGTCGGACACATCGCGGGTGAGAACTCCATTGAGCGAGGTGCCCACCCCCCTGATCACTCTTGCCGGTACCCTGCCCCGGCTCGCTTTGAGTGCGACCAGGCCGCAGCACGACGCCGGGACGCGCATCGACCCGCCGCCGTCACTGGCCTGGGCAACGGCGAACATCCGCGCCGCAACTGCTGCCGCCGCCCCGCCGCTGGACCCCCCAGGGGTACGGTCCAGGTTCCAGGGGTTGCGCGTGATGCCGTAGCGGTCGTTCTCCGCCGCGCCGAGGTACGAAAACTCTGGAGTGTTGGTGCGGCCGGTCAGCACAAACCCGGCCCGCTGTAACGCCTCGATGACGAGCTCGCTTTCCGCCGACGGAGTGTCCGGCGTGGTCCAAGACCCGAGCGTAACGGGCCAACCTGCGACCGGACAATCGTCCTTGATCGGAATCGGCACGCCGTGAAATGGTGGCAGTTCGCCTCGATCCACACGCGTGATCGCATCGGTGGCCGCCTTGGCCCAGGCCAGCGCCTCGTCGTCATTGCGCCAGATGACGGTGTTGACCTTGTCGTTGACCGCGTCTACCTGAGAGAGCGTGGCCTCCATGACCTCGACCGGACTGATCTCCCTCGCACGAATCGCGGCAGCAAGCTCAAGGGCCGACAGCTGGGTCAGGTCAATTTCGCTCATACGCCAACTCCTGTCTTCAGGCGGGCCATTCGCGGCTCCCTCATACTCGCCCGACTCATAGCCGTAGCCCGGCGACGTTGCTATGGTTACCCGCCCGTGTCGGCGGCAGCGACCCACAACGTGTCCAGAAATCAAACCCTGCAACTCAACACACTCTTGCGCATAGCTCGCCATGCACCGCCGAACTCAACGACGGTGCTGGCGCCGGTGGAGCCGGGTCAACCACAAACGGTCGTCCGAGTCATGCGCGAGCACGGCATCGCCGGCTACCGGCGCCGGCGACGGGTCAAGACCACGATCCCCGAACCCGCGGATCAGAAGGTGCCCGACCTGCTCAAACGTGACCTCACCGCTCCGGGCTCCCAACCAGCGCTACGTCGGGCCGGGTAGCCGGACCTGACTCGTGCCACTTGAGGGCTGGTTGTCGGTTCGGCGGGGTATTCGTGCTGGTCAGGGGCTTGCGAGCGGTTTGATTGACGTACCCCGGTCGTCGGTAGGGTCGGGGTCGTGGTGTTCATTCGCAAGTCTGCTGGCCGTTCGGGCGCCACGAAGGTTCAGATCGCGGAGCGGCGGGGCGGGCGCAACCACATCTTGGAGCATGTGGGGACTGCGCGGTCGGAGGCCGAGCTGGCGGTGTTGTTGGCCGAGGCTCGTGGGCGGTTGAGGCCGGGGCAGGATGCGTTCGATTTGAAGGTTGCTGGGATGCAGGACGAGGGCAGGCCGGGGGTGATCACCGGGAAGCGGTCCGCGGTGCTGTGGCGCGTGCTGGCGTCGGTGTACGACCGGCTGGGTTTCAGTGCCCTCGACGATGAGGCTTTCAAGCAGCTGGTCCTGGCGCGGATCGTGGAGCCGACGAGCAAGGCTGACTCGGTGAGGGTGCTGGACGAGCTCGGCATCGCTCATGCGTCGCTGCGCACGATGTTCCGGTCGCTGCAGCGAGCTGCGGATCGCGATTATCGTGCCCAGATCGCGACGGCGTGTTTCACACGTGCGGCGACCAGTGGTGATGTCTCGCTGTGCCTGTATGACGTGACCACGCTGTTATGCCGACGTCGGCATAACAAGGTTTATGCCGACGTTCTGGTTATGCCGATGTTGGATGCGTCGCCGCAGGTCAGCCCGGCCGGGACGGCTCAGAAGGTCGGCATAATCTGAGGGTCGACCCTTCAAGTAGTTCCCTACTTGGAGGTGGTCTCATGCGACCTGTTCACTCTGGCCCGGCGAGGGGTCCCCTTGCGGACGCGGCGGCTGCTGACCTTCGCGACTGGCTGACGGACCAGCGGTACTCACCGCGAACGATTCCCCAGGTCGTCAACGTCGCGTTGTGGCTGAGCGCATGGATGGACGATCACGGAGTCGCGCTCGACGCGGTTGATGATGGAGTGCTCGATCAGTTCAGGGCGGGCTTCGCGCCAGGTACTCCAGGTCGCGCGACGGTCCTGGGTCGGCTTCCCCTCGCTCGTCGTTACCTTCTCGATCCGCATAGCCGGTCACTCCGCACGCGAGCCCCCGACGATGTCGGACCGGCAGGTCGCGATCTGGACGCGTGGGCGGTCTGGCAACGCGAACAAGGCGGGATCAGCGAGGCTGTCATTCGGAATCGGCGCCACTGGGTAAGCGCGTTCGTCGCGACACTCCTCGACGACGAAACGGTCGGGTGGGACGAGGTCGACGTGGGCGCCGTCAACGCCTACATCGCTGAGCGTGGGAAGGGCTACGCACCGCCGTCGTGCTCATTGCTGGTCAGCGCAATGCGGTCGCTGCTGCGCTGGGCGCTCGTGACGGGCCGGATCGACCGGGACCTGACCCACGGGATTCTGCGCACGCGGGCGACGCGCGCGACGCTGCCTCGCGGGCTGACCCCAGCCCAGTTCGATGCGCTGCTGGCTACGATTGACCCGGCGACCCGAGTCGGTGTGCGGGACCGAGCCGTGCTGATCACCTTGGCGCGTCTTGGACTCCGTGCCGGTGAGGCCGCCGGCCTCATGCTCGACGACATCGACTGGGCGGCTGGCCGGCTCAGCGTCGTCGGCAAAGGGCAACGCCGTCTGACTCTTCCGGTGCCCGCCGATGTGGGTCAAGCCCTTGTCGCCTGGCTGCAGGTGCGCCCCACCGACGCGTATGACCGGGCTGTGTTCGTCCGTTTGCGAGCACCGATCGGCAAGCTGACCAGCGCCGGGATCTCGGACATCGTCGCGCATGCGGCCGAGCGAGCCGGGCTCGAGCCGATGCATGCGCACCGGTTGCGTCATACCGCGGCGATGAACGTCATCGCCGCTGGAGGCACCCTGATCGAAGCTCAAGAGCTGCTCGGGCACGCAGGCGCCGACAGCACGCGCATCTATGCCAGGACCGACCTTGCCTCGTTACGGTCGCTGGTCGTGCCGTTCGGGCGGCTGCCGTGATGACGCTTCGCGATGAGCTCGACTCCTACCTGAGCACCCGACGGTCCCTGGGCTACAAGCTGACCACGAGCGAGTACCTGCTTGGACAGTTCTGCGACTGGCTCGCCGCACGCGGCCAGCTTGAGACGTTCACGATCGAAGACGCGGTGGCGTGGGCGCGTGAGCCGGTCCACGCGCAGCCGGTGTGGTGGTCCCAACGGCTCACCGTGCTGCGTCCGTTCGCGGCCTACCTCAACGCCTGCGGCCGGGAGGTGCCCGTCATCCCGCGTGCCCTGCTCCCCAGGGTCACCACACGCGCGACACCGTTCATCTACACCCAAGCCGACCTGGACGCCCTGCTCGGCGCGTGCCCGGCCGTGTTCGAGAACGTGAGGGTGGCCGCGACGATGCGGGCGATCGTTGGTTTGCTGGCCGCGACCGGGATCAGGATCGGGGAAGCCGTTGCGTTGACGGTCCCAGACCTCGACACCGACAACGACGTCATCCTCGTGCGCGGGAGCAAGACGCCACTGGACCGCCTCGTCCCGATCGACCCGACCACCACGGCCGTGCTGGTCGACTACCTCGGCATGCCCGAACGCGCCGCCACCCGCCCCGACCCCCGCGGCCCGATCTTCGTCACCTACAAGGGCACCGGGTTCGGGATCGAAATGATCGAGCAGTACTTCAGGCGCCTAACGCGTGCCGCGGGGCTGGAACCGCGTGGACGTGCCCGACCGCGGCTGCACGATCTGCGGCACACGGCGGCTACCGCGCACATGGCCGCCGCCTACCGAGACCGACGCGATCCTCAACGGACCTTGTCGCTGCTGGCGACCTGGCTCGGGCACGCCCATGTGGCAGACACCTACTGGTACCTCAGCGCCACGCCGCAGCTGATGGCGCTGGCAGCCGAACGCCTCGAACCACCAAACCCAGCTGCGGATGGACGATGAACACGCTGGCCATCGCGCTGCAGCAGTACTTCACCAGCTACGCCCACGCGCAGCGCGACCTTTCCCCAAATACCGTCGCGGCCTACCGCGATACCTGGCGCATGCTCATCACGCACCTCACCGACATACTCGGTGTCGATGACGGAGGTGTCGACGCCCGCGTTCATCAGCGCCATCGCCGCGGTGTGCCGCAGGGTGTGCGGGGTGACGTGCTTGGATGCGATCGAGGGGCAGGAGAGCGCGGCGGCCGCGGCGTGTTTGGCGACGAGACGTTGAACGGCGTCGGCGGACATCCGGGTTCCGCGGCGTGTTGGGAATACCGGGCCGATCGGCGGAGGTCCAGCCTCTGGCAACCAGGCGCGGAGGACGGCCGCAGTCTGCTTTGTGAGCGGGGTTGCGCGCTCTCTTCGGCCCTTGCCGGTGGTGTGGACGGCGGCGCCGGGCGTGGTGATGGTGACGTCCTGGATGGTCAGCCCGATCATCTCCGAGAGACGGAGCCCGGTTTGAACGGCGGTGAGGAGTAGCGCGTGGTCCCGACGGCCGTACCAGGTCGCGCGGTCTGGCGAAGCGAGGAGGGCATCGGTCTCCGGGCCGGTCAAGTACGACACGATGGCCCGGTCGTGACGGCGTTGCGGGATCGCCAGGACTTGACTCGCGGTGTGAGCCCGGTCAGGGATCAGCGGCAGCGCGTAGCGGTAGAAGGAGTGGATCGCGGCCAGGCGCGCGTTGCGGGTCGCGGTGCTGTTGTGCCGTTCGTTGTCGAGGTGATCGAGGAAGGCGCCGATGGTGCGGGCGTCGAGCTCGTCGATCGTGAGCCGGGATGGAGCCTTGTTCGTCTTCTGCGCGGCGAACAGCAGCAGGAGCTTCATGGTGTCGCGGTAGGCCGAGACGGTCTGTGGGCTGGCCTGCAGGTGCCGGGTCAGTCGTTCGGTGAAGAACCCCTGGAGAAGTGAGGCCACGGTCGGCTCGGTCATGACACCGCCCCCGAAGCGGACGCAGCAGTTTGACCCTCGAGGCGGTCCGTGGCGTGGGCGAGCAGTTCGGGTACTGCGTGCAAATACCAGTAGGTCGATGCAGGATCGACGTGGCCGAGCCAGGTCGACAGCAGCGGCAGCCGCGCTTGGACGTCAAGGCCGTCGCGGTACCAATCGAGCAGCGTGTTCACGGTGAAGGTGTGCCGGACATCATGCAGCCTCGGCGGCCGGTGCCCTGGTGCGGTGGCGACGCCGGCAGTGGCGACGATCTGTCTGAACGTAGCGCTCAACCGGTCCGGGTTGAGCGCCCCGCGCCGGCTGTTGACGAAGACGGCTGGGCAAGCCCGTGCCGTGGACCCGACCCAGTCCTGGCGAACCTGCAGATATTGGCCCAGAACAGTGGCAGTGGTTGGGTGGATGAAGACGAACCTGGACTTGTCGAACTTCGTGTGCAGAACTTGGACCACGCCGTTGTCTAGGTCGATGTCGCCCAGGGTCAGGCGGCATGCCTCGCCGGGACGCATCCCCGTCGCTGCGAGCAGGCCGATCAGGGTTCGCCAGGTAACCGCCTTGAATCTTGGGGACAAGGCGTCGGAGGCAGTCAACAGGGCGAGAATCTCGGCCTCGCTGAACACATTCGGTTCCTTGGGCCGGTATCGCCGGTTGCAGATTCCCTCGGGAGGAATCTCGGTGGCCGGGTCCAGCGCATGCTGATACCGGGCGAAGATCCGCACCGCGTCCATCCTGCGGGCGAACAAGGCGTCATTGACGTGAACCTTGATCGTCGAGGTGGCCCACTCCACCGCGAGGTCGGTCCGGACGCGGGTTGCTCCGCGCACCTCGCAGAACGCGACGAAGCTCAGCAGTAGCTTGCCCAGGCCCTCGACCTTGAAGCCCATCGCCCGGCGCATGGCGAGGTAGTCGGTGACGTTCTCGCGCAGAGTGCTCATGATCGAGACCCCGGCCACGGTCGTGCCAGACTCCGAGCAGCAGGGTCACCACCGGTGACGCCAGGCGTCGTACCAGGCCAAGGCCGGGCGAGCGGTCGCAGAGCAACCTCATCGACCTTGGCGTAGATCACGGTCGACCGCGCGCTCCGGTGGCGCAGCACCTGCCCCACCTCCGGCAGCGATGCCCCGGCTCGCAGCATGGCGGTGGCCAGCGTGTGTCGCAGACGGTGCGCGCCGATTCGGGCAAGCCCGGCGTTTTGACATGCGGTGCCCACGACATGGCCGATCGCCCCAGACGTCAGCGGCCGTCCGGGTGGTCGCAGCGTGGTGAACACCGACCGCGTCTCGCACTCAGGCCGCCCATTGGTCAGCCACGCGACGATCGCTTCTCCCGGCTCAGTCGGCAGGGGCAGTCGTTCGACCCGGTTGCCCTTGCCGGCGACAGTAAGCTCGCCGGCGCGCCAGTCGATGTCGTCCAGGCGAAGGCATGCGACCTCGCCTCGCCGCAGCCCGAGCCGGGCCAGCAACAGCAGGATCGCGTAGTTGCGCCGACCCATGGCCGTGAACCGCAGCCACCCGGTTGTTGCCAGCAGCCGCTCGACGTCAGCCACCGGCACAGACCGAGGCAGCGACGCTTGGTGCCAGCCTGCCGACGACGGCACCGCGCCCCACAGCTCGGCGGACGTCCGTCCCGTCGCGTGCGCGAACCGCAGGAACGAGCGCACCGACCTCGCCATCGACTTCGCCGAGTACGTGTTGCGATCCCGGCAGTACTCGACCATGAACGCAGTCGCAGTCCCCGCGTCCATCAGACTCACCGACACCTGCGTGGGCTCGGGCAGCGCCGCCAGGAACTGCTCGGCGTTCCAGCAGTAGTTGTGGATGGTGATCGGCGCCAGGCCGCGCTGGCGATCCAGCCACTCACCGAACTCCACGAGCAGATCCCTCACCAAAGCCGTGTCCTCGCGGACATCGACGGTGCCTTCCGGGTCCATCTCTTCCTCCTCCTGGTGGGCATGCGAGAGCACCACCAGACAGGCACATCAGCACCCGCACCGCGAGGATTATGCCGCGCTCGCGACTCCCGCCCGGGCCGCTGACCAGCACGAACACCAACCCCAAGGAGTCGACCTCGGCATAACCGCTACCTCGGCGTAATTGGAGTTATGCCGACGTCGGCATAACTCCAAGGAACGCCGGGTCGACCCGCAGGTCGTTGTCGGGCTGTTGGTGGATCGGGGCGGGTTCCCGTTGGAGATCGGCTGCTGGGAGGGCAACAAGGCAGAGACCGCCACGATCGTCCCGATCATCAGGCAGTTCCAGGCCCGCCACGGCCTGGCGGACATGGTGGTCGTTGCTGACGCCGGGATGCTCTCGGCCTCCAACCTCAAGGAGCTCGACGAGGCCGCGCTGAGGTTCATCGTCGGGTCCCGGGTGACCAAGGCCCCGGCCGACCTGGCCTCGCATTTCCGGTGGCACGGGGACGCGTTCGCCGACGGGCAGGTCATCGACACGATCACCCCGCGGGTGGCCACGACCGCAGCGCGGGACGACAACGACGTGAACAAGCGCGCCGAGCCGGTGTGGGACCCGGCAGTGCACACTCGGTCCTGGCGGGCGGTGTGGGCGTACTCGCGCAAACGCGCGGTCCGTGACGGCAAGACCCTCACGCTGCAAGAGAACCGGGCCAAGGCCGTGATCGCCGGCGAGAAGGCCGCTCGAACACCACGATTCATCACCACCAGGAACGGCACCCAGTCCTTGGACGAGGCATCCCTTGCCAGGGCGCGACGCCTCGTGGGCCTCAAGGGGTACGTGACCAATATCCCCGCTGCCGTGATGCCCGCCGGTGAGGTCATCGCCAGCTACCACGACCTGTGGCAGGTCGAGGCGTCGTTCCGGATGAGCAAGACCGACCTGCGCGCCAGACCGATGTTCCACCACACCCGCGAGGCGATCGAGGCTCATCTGACCATCGTGTTCGCCGCACTGGCCGTGGCCCGCCACCTGCAAGACGCGACCGGGATCAGCATCAAGAAGATCGTTCAGACCCTACGACCGCTGCAGGAAATCAGCGTCCGCATCGCCGGCCACGAGCACCTCGCCGAAGACCCCCTCACCCCAGCCGCGACGTCCATCCTCGACGCCCTCGACCTCACCCCTCAATGACGTACCCCGGTGGCACGAGTCAGGCCGGAGGGAGTTTCACCCTCGGCTCCCACACAACCGTCGGTAACAGGTCTCCCGTTACACGGCTCTTGCCACCCTGATCACCAGACGCTGCGGGACCACTGCGAACATCCTGCGGATATCGCTGCGTGATTCTCTGGAAGCAACGCTTGGCCTTGTTGAACCCGGCGAGCCGTTTGTATTTCTGCGGATCCAGCGCACCAGGTAGGTTGATGCGCCGCAGAAAGGGCTTCAGCGCGGAGTGATAGAACGATGTCCCGGGGGGCCTTACCCCCGGTTCTTGGACACGGTGGGTGGATTACGCCGCTGACGGGGAGGTAGCGGGGAGGACGGTGGAGGGGTTTCGTAGGTGTTCGGGGACTGGCAGCGGCACCAGGAGTGTCGTCGGTGGTGTAAGGGTAGGACCCTCTCCCTCGCTCGAGCACGACCTAACGTCCCGCCACCGGCGGCATGGGCAGACCACAGGGCAGGGCCTGAAGGACAGTGCGTGGCGCGGACATCGGCTGGCGTCCTTCTTGACGAGCGAGAGGTGGGTCAGCGGGCCGTGTAGCCGCCGTCGACAGGGATGGAGACGCCGGTGAGGTACGACGCCTCCTTCGACGCCAGGAAACTGACGACGGCTGCCACGTCTTTGGGGTCGGCAACACGTCCCAGTGGGATGTCCGCCACGCGGTCGCGTTCGGTTTCTTCCGGATCGGCCTCCCGGCTGAGCCACGCCTCGTACAGGGGCGTGCGCGTCAGACCCGGCGCGACCGCGTTGACCCGAATATTGCGCGGCGCCAGCTCGACCGCGGCGGCAGTAGTCAGGGCCTTCAGCGCGCCCTTCGCGGAGGAATAGATCGCCGCAGTCGGCAGGCCGATCGAGGCCAATCTCGAGGTGATGTTGATGATCGCCCCGCCGCGGTCCATGCGTTTGGCGCTCTCCTGCAGAACGGCGATCGCCGCAATCGCGTTTATCTCCAAGACGCGCCGAATGTCTTCCACTGGCACGTCGAGCAGGTATCCGGTGTAGTCCATGGCGGCGTTGTTGACCACCACGTCGAGGCAGCCGTACTGGTCGACCGCGACGGCGGCGAGTTCCGCTGGTGCGCCGGGCGTGGTCAAGTCCAAGGCAACGAAGGTGGCGTTCTCCCCCAGTTCCGCACGGACTTGCTCACCGCGCTGCCGATTGCGGCCGGTGATGACGACGTTGAATCCATCGGCGTGGAGTCGGCGAGCGACCTCATGCCCGATGCCGGAGGTCGAGCCCGTCACGATGGCGGTTCGGTGACTCATCTACCAAGCTCCGATCTGGTTGACGGCGTCTTGAGTCATGCGGCGCCGTGGTCGATTCGTTCGGGTGTCGAGGTCGCGAAGCATGGGCGCATGGCGCGTCGGCGGTGCTAGCGAAGTCAATGTTCATGACGGCATTGGTCGACCTCGGCTCGCTCGTTGGGCGACGTCGGGTGCGTTCCACCGTCGCATCCGCTGCGCAAGCCTGACGGTCACATCGACCGAGCATGCCTGGTGAAACCTAGTTGAACATGATCATCTGGCGTAGGGCTGAGCCGTCGGCAAGGGTGTCCATTGCCTGGTTGATGTCCTCCAAGGAGGTGTACGAGGTTATGAGCTGTTCCACAGGCAGGTTCCCGTTGCGCCAGAGCTCGACAAAGCCTGGGATGTCGCGGGACGGGACGGCCGAGCCGAGGTAGCTCCCGATGATCGTGCGAGACTGGGCAGTGATCGTCAACGGGGAGATCGCCGCAGTGGCATCAGGCGCAGGCAATCCGACCGTGACGGTCCTACCCCCAAATTCCGTGGCCGCGAATGCGGTCTCGAACGCTTTGGGGTGGCCCGCGGCTTCGACTACATGTGTCGCCAGGATGCGATGCTCGGCTACTTGGGCGGGCGTGTATGTCGCTGAGGCGCCCAACCGGCGTGCTATCGCCAACTTTGCCTCGGAGGTATCGACGCCGATGACGTGGACTCCTTCCAGCGACACCGCAGTGATGAGCGCGGCCATGCCGACGCCTCCGAGCCCGACGACCATCAGAGTGTCTCCGGGGGCGGGTTGAGCAGCGTTTAGCACCGCCCCACCTCCGGTGAGCACTGCACACCCCAGAACCGCGGCGATCGCCGGGGGGACGCTTTCATCAACCGGCACGACGGTCCGGCGGTCAACCACGGCGTGGGTGGCGAAACCGGAGACGCCATTATGGTGGTGGATCTCCTTCTTCTTCAGGTGGAGCCGGAAGCCACCGCCGAGAAGGACTCCGTGTGCGTTGGCGCGGCTGCCCAGCGTGCAGGGAATCTTCCCGGCCGAGGCGCATGCCGCGCATTCACCACACCGGGGAAGGAAGGTCATCACCACTCTTTGTCCCTCGACGAGGTCGTCAACTCCATCCCCGACCGAGACGACGCGGCCGGCGGCCTCGTGACCCAACAGGATTGGGACAGGACGATCACGAGTCCCGTCGACGACGGACAGATCCGAATGGCATACCCCTGCCGCTTCGATCTGGACGAGGATTTCATTCGGCCCCGGTGGGTCGAGTTGAAGCGTCGCGACAGCGATCGGACGAGAGCGCGTATAAGGGCGTGCTGCCCCGCTCTGCTCAAGGACGGCTCCCTGGATTTGCATTTCAGTGCTCCTCACGGTGGGCCGGCCCTGCCGGGACTGGGGACCGTAGCTCGGTTCGTTCGACGAGGTAGGGCGCCGGGTCGAACGTGCCGTTCTCCTCGCGGAAGGTGTGCGTGAAGTCCGGCCACAAGATGAGTCGACCGTTGCGCGGGTCCAGATACCAGGACTGGCAACCGCCTGTCAACCAGACGGTGCCTTGGCTGCGGTCCTCGATGCGTTGGACGTAGTCCGCCTCGGCTTCGGCTGACACCTCCATCGCCGTGATGTTCTCGGTGTTCATGTACTCGAGTGCGCCGAGTATGTAACTGATTTGGGACTCGATGACGTAAATAGCGGAATTGTGCCCGGTGCCGGTGTGGGGGCCGTTCATAATAAAGAGGTTGGGGAATCCGTGGACGGCGGTCGTGGCATACGCCTGCATGCCCGTCTCCCACTGGTCGGCCAGAAGCTGGTCGTCCTTGCCGGTGATCCGATGTGCGATCGGCAGGTCGCTGGCTTCGAATCCGGTGGCGAGCACGAGAACGTCCAGTTCATGCTGGGCTCCGGCAACGGTCGTGACAGTGTTACCTTCGATCCGCGCAACTCGGCTCGTTTCAAGAGTGACGTTGGAACGGCACAGGGTCGGGTAGTAGTCGTCGGACCTGAGAATTCGTTTGCACCCGAACTGGTAGTCGGGGGTGAGCTTGCACCTGAGATCGGGATCGTCGACCTGGGCGTGGATGTGGTCCAGAGCGACCCGGGCGACCTCGTTCAGCACGGCCGGGACCGCTTGACGCTCGACGAACCGGGCTTCGCTCGCCCAGAAAATCTCGGCACGCAGGGCATCGATTCTCTCTGGGAGCCGGCGGAACGTCGTCTTCTCGATCTCTGTATAGGGCCGGTCGTTTCGCGGGATGATGTACGGAGCGCTGCGCTGGAAGACAGTAAGGTGCCCGGCCACCTTGGCGAGTTCGGGCACGATCTGGATGGCCGAGGCGCCGGTACCGATGACGCCGATGCGCTTGCCCTCCAGGTCCACGTCGTGGTTCCAGGCGGCGGAGTGGAACAGGTGACCGCTGAAGGTGTCCAGTCCCTGGATCGCGGGCGGCTTCGGATCTGACAGGTGACCGGCGGCGTTGATGAGTACCTTGCCCCGATACGCACCTCGGCGGGTGCGCACCGTCCAACGCGAATCGGCCTCGTCCCAGCGCGCATCCACCACTTCAGCTCCGAACTGAATGTGAGGCGTGAGCTGCTCGTCACGGGCCGTCTCTCGAAGGTAGGACAGGATCTCCTGCTGCGGGGAGTAGACGTGCGACCACTCGGGGTTCTTGCGGAACGAGAACGAGTACAGGTGCGATGGGACATCGCAAGCCGCCCCGGGGTACTGGTTATGCCACCATGCGCCACCGACGTCATCGGCACGCTCCAACAGCACGAACGACGCGTGGCCCCGCCGCCGTAGCTGAGTGGCCATGCCCAGCCCGCCGAAGCCGGCGCCCACCACAATTACCTCAACGTCCTTCACCGAGTCCGCGAGTGGCTCGATGAAATTCTGCGCAGGGTTCGGGTCGCTGGTGCTCAAGGTTCGAATCTCCCGTCGGGCGTGAATAGCGGACGTTTTCAGATCGTCGGAGTGGCCAGCCGGCAGCCGGCAGGCGCGTCGATTCGACGAGCGGCGAAAGCGTCGATGAGGTGGAACAGTTCGGCTGGACGCTCGATGATGACGGCGTGACCGCTGTCAATGGTGGCTAGCCGAGCGTCGGCGATGGCGCCCAACAGCGAGTGGCTGTGATGCAGCGGGACCATCTGGTCATAGGTGCAGCCGATGACCAGTGTTCGCGCCCGGATCTTGTCCAGGATTGAGGACAGGTCCACATCCCGGTTGAGCTCCATCTGCTCATCCCGACCGTCGACCGAGACCCGCGCCAGCATGTCCTCAATCTCGGGCTCGGTCCTTGCCGCCAAGAACGGCGCACCATAGGAGGTGTAGAGCATGAACTCGCGAAGCGCCGGGGAATTGGCTTGCCGAAGCCGCTGCCAGACCGCGTTGCGTAGCCGCTGCTGAGAGTCGCTCTTCATCCATCCGGCCACCAGCACGAGGTCCTTCACCCGCGCCGGATGTGCTGCAGCCATCGCTGCCGCAACCACGGCTCCGAGCGAGTACCCAACCAGGACCACCGGCTCGTCCGTGGCCTCACCGAGCACGGCATTCACCTGGCGCACCAGCCAGTCGAGGCTTAACGCCTCCCCTGCGGGAGCAGGGGCGAACTCCAGGGCGATGACCCGATACCGCGGGGCGAGCATCGCGAACAGCCTGCCGAAGTGACTTCGCACGCTTCCGCCAGTCCCGTGCAGCAGGACGAGCGGCGTCTTGGCGCTGCAAGTGTCATAGAAGACCACCTCGGCGTCATCCAGCACTACGGTGCGCTCAACTGCGTCGGGATGAATGCTCACGGGCGAGCTCCCCGTGCCTGCGAATAGAAGAGAAGTGAAACTGGGTCGTCGACCGGGCAGACCATCGTGGCCTGCTTGCCCGGTGGACTCACTCGGTGACTTCCCAGTTGCATAAGGGGCCGGCTCAGTCAATGTCAGTGCCTCTGGTGATCTTGTTGTTGTTCTGCCGTCACTTCAGCTGTCGACCCGGATCCGATTAAGGCGTCACAGGTCGACGTGGGGCGCATCGGCCGGACCATGCTCGATTCGCTTCCCTTGTCCTGCCGCGCGCCCGAACAGCACGCGTCGATGGCCGACTGCTGGTCATTAACGACGGCAAGCCTGTTCTCCTCAATGCTGACCACCGCGTCTGCATCCCGCGACCCACAACCTGTCCAGCGATAGTTGCCGGTACTCAACACAGTTTTATGCAGTACCAGCCGAACGGAGGCGCAGACTCGTCGGGGCCAGGGCTAGTGGCGTCCTCTCCGGTTAGCGGGCCGCCGCGCCGAGCGAGACAGCCGGGGGTCATCGCGTGCATCTTTTGGTGAACCGACCGAAGAACACAAGAGGAGAGGCACATGAGGGCCTGGACGCGATTCCAGCTTGTACTCAGTCGCAAAGGCCAGAGGCAGACCCCAACGATGTCGATCTGACACAAGTGGAGTCGGCGCCGCCCGCTCTCGACGCTTGTCCTGGTGTTTGTGCAGCTGCGCCGGCGCATCGAACCAGTGCAGTGCGGGTCAGCGCCTCTTTTCATCACGCTGCAGCAGATCCGGCGAGCCCACCGTGGGCGCACACGCCGCAAGTGGCCGATCAACGCTTCCGCCTCCCCCGGCCAACCGGCTCGGGTCATTCCTCGACCGCCGGTGCCCATTCGCCATGGCTCGAAGCGTCGCCGCCTGGAATGCGTTACTGCCGCGCCGTGCTGTAACGCACAGCCGAGCGAATTGCGTCGGCCGATCCCGCTGATCCCCGAAGGACCGGTGTGTCGTTCCGCTTGCTACCGGTCTGGACCGCGTCCTGGTTGGGCCGGCCGACGCCCGCTTGACTTCAACTCATGTACAAGCCGCCATTGACGTCCACGGTTGTGCCGGTGATGTACCCCGCGCCTCGGTCGGTCAGGAACGCGATGGTGCGCGCGATATCACACGGGTCACCGAGCCGCCCCACGGGGACGGTTGCGAGAAACCGAGCGTTGACCTCGTCACTCACCATGTTGACCATGCCTGCATTGATCCGGCCTGGGGCGACTGCGTTCACAGTGATCCCGTGCGGGGCGAGCTCATTGGAAAATGCCCGGGTAAGCCCGATAATCCCGCTCTTCGCCGCCGCATAAGCCACCCCGGCGACTTTTCCGCCGTTGCGCGCGGCAATGGACGAGAGGTTGACGATGCGCCCGTAGCCGGCTTGCTTCATCGCACCGGCGAACGCTTGGATGCCGAGGAAAGAGCCGGTGAGGTTCACAGCGAGGACACTGTCCCACTCTTCCCGGCTGACCTCGAGTCCCGGAACGCGCACTCCATCTCGTTTCGGAGAGATCCCGGCGTTATTCACGAGGATCGTCGCGGGACCAAACCGATCTTGGGTTTCCTCACAGACACGTGTCCAGTCACCCGCGTTCGTGACGTCATGTGTCATGACGTGAAGGCGCCGTGAGAGACCACCGAGCTCCGTCCGTAGCGAGCTCAGGCCGGGCTCGCTCATGTCCGTGGCCACCACGTGGTCGCCACGCTCGAGCAGCATGCGGACAGTGATCGAGCCGATACCACCGGCCGCGCCAGTGACCACCGTGATATCAGGGGTTCCGCTTGTTCTGTCGTTCATACCTTCCTCATATCTTCGTCGCGGATAGGCGCCGTTGACCCGCGCCGCCACGTCCGGGCAGGGAGAGCCCAACTGAACTCAAAGCAGATGGGTAGAGCGTGTAGGTTTCGCTAGTTGTCAACTGTTGCGGTGAAGCGTCCTGAGCGAGTCCAAGCAATGCCGGTTCAATCCGGGTCACCCCGGCGGGAGATGTGCGTTTGCCGGAGCGCAGATTCGCGCTCGGAGTAGCATTGCCGGCAGTGCGGGCGCGGTTGTTGGAGGCATCTCAGCTGCCCGGTTGTGTCTCCTCGTCACGCAGCCACCGGTCTTCAACCTCACGAGAGATGGAGGTCGGGGGCTGGCGTGTCGGGACCGGCCCATCGTTCGACGAGGTGCTGAAGGAAGCGTAGGCCGACGGCCAGTGCCTGTTCGTTGATGTCGAATCGGGGGTGATGGTGAGGGAAGCTCGTTTCGGTGGCGGCGCCGATGAGGGCGAAAGCGGAGGGTAGGTGTTCGCCGTAGAAGGCGAAGTCTTCCGCTCCCATCCCGGGCGGCCGCGACGCGACCCGGTGGGCGCCGACGGCTGCTTCGGCGGCGGGGCGGGCGAACTCAACGACTTTGCTGTGGTTGATTAGCGGTGGGCTGCCGCGGTGGTATGCCACCTCGGCCTTGGCATGGTGTGCGGCAGCGTACCCCCTGGTGAGCCCGACGAGTTCGGTTTCCAGCAGATCACGTGTCGCCGGTGACAGCGTCCGTACCGTGCCGCTCAATCGCGCCTCTCCCGGGATTGCGTTATACGCGTCTCCGGCGTGGAGCGAACCCACGGTCACCACTGCTGGTGAGAGTGGATCAATGCGCCGGCTCACCAGCGTCTGCAGCTGCGACACCAACCCTGCGGCGATTGTCAGGGCGTCGGTGGTCTGATGTGGAGAGCTGGCGTGTCCGGCGTTACCTACGATTGTGATATCGAACCGATCATCACTGGCCATAATTGCGCCATCGCTCAGTCCGATCAGCCCGGTGTCCAGGTTGCTACTGAGGTGCAATCCGACCACGGCCATTGCACCGTTGACGGCGCCTGCCTCGATGACTTTCTCGGCCCCGCCATCGGCGAGTTCCTCGGCAGGCTGGAACAACAGCCTGATCTCCCCGCGGAGCCGATCGCGACGCCGAGACAGCAGCTTCGCCAGGCCCAGCAGGATCGCGGTGTGGCCGTCGTGGCCGCAGGCGTGCATGACCCCGGGCCGCGTGGAGGCGTAGCTGACCTTGTTCTCCTCCTGGATCGGGAGCGCGTCGATGTCTGCCCTGACCACCAGCACCGGACCAGGTATCTGACCCCGCGCATGGGCCACCGTCGCCGTGCTCAGCGGCGCGTCGAAGGGCAGGCCCCACTCATCGAGCAGCGAACGAATGAACGCGGTTGTGTCATGCTCCTCAAAACCAAGTTCAGGGTGCGCATGAAGATGCCTGCGCCACGCCGTCATCTCCTCCAGCAGGTCGGCGCCGACTCGCTGAGTACCCAGATGTGCCATGCCGCTTCGCGTCTGGGTCATGCGGGGCGCTCGAACAGCAGGCGCGGGATGTTGGACAGTGGCTCCGCGCCGTCGTCGGTGACGCGGACGACCTCGCTGAACACGTAGCCTTCTTCGGGTTCCCAGATCCCGACGATGACGTGGAAGGTCATGTCGGCGACGATCTCGCTGTGATCGTTGTCCCCCAGGCTCGCCCCGCCGTCGATCCAATCGAGACCAACCGAATATCCGATGCGAGAGTCTTTCTGGATCCCGTGCGGACGGAAGGCCACGTCGAATGCTCGCGCGACATCGCTGCACCTTACTCCGGGTCGGATCGCGTCAATGGCGGCATGCCATCCGTCGAGCACGGCGTCGTGGACCTGCTTCAACCGCGGCGGGGGCGAACCGAGGTAGGCGGTCCGCGCCAACGGGCAACAGTAGCGGCGCCGAGTCGCGACGATCTCGAAGTTGGTCTGCTGGCCGGCCGAGTACACCTCGTCAGACCACTTCAGATGGGGCGCGTTGGCAATTCGCCCCACGGGCATAAACGGCAGTTGACGCGGCGGGCCGCCGGGAATGGACTCAGTGCCAGAGCACAGCGCCGACATAATCGTCGCCGCCACGTCAGATTGCCGGGTTCCTACGGCGATCTTGTCGATACCAGCGAGCATCGCTTGATCCACGATCGCCGCGGCCTCAGTCATGTAGGCCAGCTCACGCTCGGACTTGACCCGCTTGCACTTGGACACCAAGCCCGTCGCGTCACGCAGCTCCTCCACTCCTAGCGCGTCGACGAGCTTCGCGTAGGCGGTCACCCCCAGCGCAGTACCGGACAGCTCGGCGCCGATCCGTGCCGATGCACCAATCCGGCCCTTGATGAACTGGCCGATGGCTTCCCACGGACTGCGCTCTGCCGACCCGACATAGCTCTCCGCGTACGGAACAAGGTGATCCTGCGGGAGCCAGCATGTGCTCTCCGCGTTCCTGAGCTCCATCTTCCTCGTGATGAGGTACGGGTCGTCCTCGAGCGTGACGAGCACAGCCTGCTGCTGGTACGGGGACCACTCCTCATAACCGGTGAGGTAGCAAAGATTGCCTTCCGAGGTCACCAGCAGCGCGTCCAACCCAGCGTCCGACATCAATGCCCGCACACCGTCCAGCCGGGCCCGATACTCCGATGTCTCAAATGCCTGCACATTCGCCTCCCACTGGTCACCCATCTCAACCGCCATGGTTGCGCTGCCCACCCAGTTCCGCGACCCACAATCTGTCGGGCATCACCCGTCGGCCGCCTGACAGTTTGCCCACGCGCTGGCCTTCAGCGCGTCTTGGGGGTCTGGTCTGCTGGCGGGCGAGGACTCCGTGCCTGGCCTCTGTGACAGCCGGTCCTCACTGGCCACCAGCCTGTCGTCCAGTCTCCAGCACCGCTGAACCTGACCCGGTATTTACCCGGGAATGGGGTTGCGATCCGGCAGCGGCGCTTCCGCGTAGGTCCCACGGCCTGCACAAGAGGTGTTCTCAGCAGTCGAGGTGGGCTTCGTGGGGGGAGTCCGAGACGACGTTGGCGATCTGGTCAGATGTGCTCCAAGCCCCCCGCTGAGACTGAAATCCGACGCCGGTCAAGTGCACGCCACGTCGATCTCAGTCCTGTGGCCGCGCCCAGTCGGCCATCTCCCCGAGTTGGGCCCGGACTCGACCGCGACATCCTTCGCACTGGCGACCAGCGCCGGCGGCGTTCCCGTCTGGCGCCCCCGATCTGCGCGCCTGAGGCGCCGACGATGGGCTTCGTCGTCCGTGACGTCCCGTGCACACCCAGAGCACTGGCAGCGCCGCACGGTGCAATGAGGCGTAAGACTGTGTTGAGTCGAGCGGCTTGATACTGGACAGATTGTGGGTCGCTGCCGTCAGGTCGCCAGGTCAGAATGACGTCAACGTCGGGCGACCAGGTAGGAGCCGCAGCAGCATGAAGGAACCGCAGACGGTCAGCAACAACGATCTATCGGCTCTCTTCCGACCCAAGTCGGTAGCGGTGGTCGGCGTAAGCTCGAGCGAAAGCTATACTCGACTCTGGAGCCGTCAAACGCTGGAAAACTTCCGGCTCTTCGGGTACTCGGGGAAAGTGGCCGCGGTGAATCCGAAGTACCAAGAGGTCCAAGGTTTCCCGTGCTATCCGTCGATTAAAAGCATGCCATTCGTTCCGGATGCTGTCGTCATCTTACGCAATGCTGCCTCGACGGTTTCCATGATTGAGGAGGCTGCAGAGGTCGGCGTGCGGGCGGCGGTGACCTTTGCGACGGGTTTCGCCGAAGTTGGAGCAGAGGGGGCAGCAGCGCAAGCGCGGATTGCGAACGTGGCGCGAGCGTCAGGAATGGCGGTCGTCGGTCCGAACTGCAGTGGGCTGATCAACTGGGTTGATCGCGTGCCTCTCCACCTGGGAGCCGCCGAACTCAGGGGGCCGGGCTGCGTTGCCCTCATTGCGCATGGTGGAGGACCCAAAACATCCCTCTTCGGAAACAAGCGCGGCGTGCGCTGGAGCCACGTCGTGACCTGTGGGAACGAAGCCGTCACGGGTAGTGCCGACTTCCTCCGGTACTTCATCGATGACCCACAGGTACGAGTCGTCTGCGCTTTCATCGAAACAATCCGCGATCCCGAGCGATTCTTCTTCGAATGCGAACGAGCACGGGCCGCCGGAAAACCCGTGATCATCCTCAAATCAGGACGCTCTGAAGCCGCCCGGAAGATGGCCACGGCGCATACAGGCGCACTTGCCGCGCCATATCGGCTCTACCGCGAACTCTTCCGAAGGCACGGCGTCGTGCAGGTGGACTCGTTCGATGAATTGCTCGCGTCCGCCATCACCATGCAGGTGAAACGACCGCCGGGAGAAGGACGCCTTGCAGCGGTCCATCCGTCAGCCGGACTGCTCGAGTTGATCCTGGACGAGTCGGCAAAGTACCCGTCGCTCAGCTACCCTGACTTTGAGCAGCACACCGCGAACACACTTCAGGGCCTCGTACCTGGCTATCGCGGGCGGAGTAACCCCGTCGACATCGGCAACAGCCTCGCGAATCTGCGAGACTCCAATCCCAAGATCTTAGCGGCCGCCGGACACGACCCGAATGTCGACATCGTCGTCGCACACTATGATCCGAATCAACTCGGTGGTGGATACTCGATAGAACACGAACTGACCGCTGACAGCGCGGTCAGAGCCGCTGCGGCGACGAACAAGCTCGTCACCCTGGTTACGCCACTGGATGGTTCGACGCCACCCGAAACAGTTGAGAACTTCCTGGACAAGAATGTCGTAGTCCTCGGGATCCATGAGGCTTTTCGCGCCCTGGATCGGGCCGTAATCTGGACGCGACCCGTGCCTCCGATCGCGGACGAGGCGCCGATCGAAAAGGCGGGGATGGCCAAGCGAATCCGCGAGTTCGGGGGAAAGCCCTTCGCGGGAAAGCCGGCGTTGGATTTCCTGGGCGACGCAGGCATCTCTGTCGTTGAGAGCCGTTTCGTAGATAGCGTGAATGCGGCCGTCGGCGCGGCAGAAGAGCTCGGTTACCCCGTCGTCGCGAAGATCGGCGACACCGGTGCGTTACATCGAACTGAACTCTCCGGCGTGATGGTGAACCTGCGGAATGCGCAAGAGGTGGCCGCGGCAGCGGAAAAACTCTTCGCGTCGGACGCGCACATCCTCATCATTCAACCATACGTGCGGGACGGGATCGAGATGATCCTCGGTCTGCAAACAGACGACGTCCTCGGGACGTTCGTCCTGGTTGGCCAAGGCGGCATCTGGACGGAGGTCATGGATGACGCAGCGCTCCGGCCCGCAGGTCTCAGGGTTGGTGAACCGGAGCAGATGCTTGCTGAACTTCGGGTGCAACGAATCCTCAAGGGCGTCCGTGGCGCCGCCGCCCTCGACACACAAGCTCTCGCTGATGCCGTAAGGCGACTCGACACGATTGCGCGAACTCTCGGTGACCAGCTCCATTCGATCGACATCAATCCGCTCTTCGTGCGCAAGCAGGGAGTCGTTGCGGTGGATGCGCTTGTCGTGCCGCGCCCCACGTAAACGGGTCGCGCACGATGAGGCCACCGACCCACGCGTGATGCCGCTGCGGACCTCCAGAATGATGGCGACGACGCCGGGGAGCGTTCGGATTGAGTCGTGAAGTCACCCAATGTGGTATTGGCAATCAACTTAGAAAGAGGTCGCCCTGATGGCGTACAGCACGATTCTTTATGAGGTAGACGACCGCGTTGCGCAGATCACTTTCAACCGGCCGAGCAAAATGAATGCGCTCTCTCTCAGGCTGGCCGCCGAATTCGAAGATGCGCTCGCCGTCGCCGATCGCGATCCAGACGTTCGCGTCGTCGTGGTTACAGGCGCAGATGGTCGCGCATTTTCGTCTGGTCACGATCTCGACGACGACGACGAAAAAGGGCAACCACGTCGGCGGAGCCTCGAAGACTGGAAGAAACGCCACAACGAAGACATCGCGTTCGACTATTCTGTGTTCCACTGCTCCAAGCCAGTCATCGCGATGATCAACGGGTACTGCCTTGCAGGCGCCTTAGATTTCGCCCTGATGTGCGACCTTCGCTACTGCTCCGACGATTCGCGCTTCGGTGTCACGCAGACGCGGTTTGCAGCCGGCTCCCTGACAATGGTAATGCCATGGGTCATCGGTCAGCGTTGTCGCGAGCTGATTTACACAGGAGATATGTTCGACGCCCAAGAGGCGTATCGGCTGGGCCTAGTGAATCGCGTCTTCCCGAAGGAGCGGCTCGAGGAAGAAGTCACCCGCATCGCCAAACGTATCTCGCGCGTCGCCTTGCCAACGTTGGTGTGGAACAAGAAGGCGCTCAACAACACGCTCCTAGCAGCAGGATTCGACTCTGCTCAGCGGTATGCCGCCGAAGCTTGTCTGATCATGAACAGTTCGGAGTCGGAGTTCAAGCACTTCCGTGAGCTACAGGAAGCTGAAGGCGTTGCGGCCGCAATCAAGTGGCGCGACTCGATCTTCGCCCCGTTCGAATCTGAGACGTCAGCGCTTTCCTCCCCCACGACTTCGAACCCGCGAGCTAACGCAAGTTAGGCTCCCCGTGCAGGCGGTTCGGCGCGCACACTCGGACCACTTTGTCGCAAACCCCGATATGTGGATGTTCGACCACATCCGCCATGGCTTCCGCGCCGCGTCAGAGCACGGCGACCGCCTCCGGCCTCTGAACTGCAACACCGCCATCGCGCCCGGCGTCACCGTCACCATGACACCAGGACACACGCCTGGACACCTCAGCGTCATCGTGCCAACTCATGGCCAGCGCGCGCCCTGCTATTCGGCGACGCCATCGTCTGCCCAGTGCAGCTCGACGAGCCCGCCTGGTAATCGATCGCCGACGTCGATCCAAAGCTGGCAAGACAAGTCCGCGAACGACTGTTCCGCGAATTTGAGGATCCTGCGACCCCTGGCACCGGCGCAGACTTCCCCGAGCCCCGATCCGGCCGCGTCCTCGCCGCGCAGGGACGTCGCTGGCTCACTTGACCGTGCGACCGGGGTAGCGATCTGGTAGGTCTCGATCTCGCGCGTCAGCGCCGGTCGAACCTTGACCCGGCTGTCCGGAGGGTCTGGTCAAGTCGCAGCGGCGGCGTTGTTGCGGCGAACAGGTCGGCTGGTGTGCGGTCGCCGAGGACGCGGCGGGTGAGGAGGGCCGTTCGTGGATCGATGGCATCGGCTACTCGAAGCGGGGTCGGCGAGATTCCGTTTCTGTTGTGCAGCAGCGAACGATGCCGAGGCCACTAACGACGGTCGCAGCACCAAGGTTCCAGGCTGACAGACGGCCTGGTAGACGATCTCGTGACACAGCCACATCTGCGGCTGCTCGGGATGGTGACGCCGAAGGTGCCGGCCGATCTGCTGCGGGATCCAGCGCTGCGCCAGCAGCGCTCCGACTGGGTCAGGAAGTTCGTGGGTTGGTGTCGAGAACGCCCCGGGGTTCGAGGTGCCCTGCCGGACGGTCGCATGACGGTGCGCGTCGAAACGACGACAGAAGTTCACGCGAGATCGCCGACGGCGCCCGGCTGAGAGGATCCGCGACCCCACAAACGCTCACACCTGCCTGATGCAGACCCGCGATCTCGATCCGCTCCTCCCCTGGCAGGAACCGCGAGCTGGCCTCCCGCACCGCCAGCCGGTTAGCGGGGGCAACGAACCGGACCACCTTGCCGCTGCGGCAGATTTGCAGCCACGCGACCAGTTGTGCCAGTCGTTCTCGAGCCACCGACCCACGCGCCGCGCGGCCACGACGCTCCACCCACCAGCCCGTCGCTCCAGGGACCGCTGGCGCTTGGCCGCCTGGGGGCTTCGCCCCCGGCCGTCCTCACTCGACGAGACAACACACTCCCCCAGGTCCAGGACGAGGTGCTGCAACCGCCGCTCAAGTTCCACCGCAGTTGAGCTCGAACAGGTCGGCGCGCAACCCGCCTACCAGCGGCGGTCGGGGATTGGTAGGGGCACCAAGAATGGCCCCGTTGAGCGGGTCATATGTCTGTCGGTACACAGCATGGGCGGCTCCGCGCTGGAACCGCCCATGCTCAGATGAGATCGTGCGGAAGGTCGGGGAAGGCCTCTGCGACTCCGGCATGGATGATCGCCCCACCACGGGTGTTTACGCCCAAGGCTAGAGCGGGATCCTCGGCGACAGCCCGTTCAGGCCCGAGGTTGGCGAGACGACGTAGGTAGGGGAACGTCGCGTTGGTCAGGGCGCGAGTCGAGGTCTGCGGCACAGCACCTGGCATGTTGGCGACACAATAGTGTCGTACACCGTCGACCTCGTAAATGGGTTCGGCGTAGGTCGTGGGTCGTGAGGTCTCGAAAGCGCCGCCCTGGTCGATTGCCACGTCGATGAGCAGGGCGCCATCGGCTAGCAGCGCGAGATCGCTGCGTGAGACGACCTTGGGCGCCGCCTTACCGGGGACCAGGACAGCGCCGATGACGACGTCGGCCAAGCTGAGCTCGCGTGCGAGAGTAGTCGGGTCGCTCATGAGGACGCGGGCGCGGCCGTCCAGCAGGTTGTCGAGCTCGCGGATCCGGGTCGCAGATGTGTCGAGGACGGTGACTTCGGCCTGCATGCCCAGGGCCAGGAGGGCGGCTTGAGTACCGACAATGCCGCCGCCGATCACCACCACTCGGCACGGGGCTACCCCGGGGGATCCACCCAGGAGACGGCCCGGACCGCCCTCTGCCGCAGTGAGGTAGGTTGCCGCGGCGTGCGCGGCGAGCCGACCTGCGATCTCACTCATCGGGGTGAGCAGCGGCAGACCCGTACGATCCTGCACAGTCTCGTAGGCGATCCCCAGCGTCTTCGCGTCCAGCAGAGCCTCTGTCAGCAGGCGGTCCGCGGCAAGGTGGAGGTAGGTGAACAACGTCAGGTCTGCCCGCAGGAACCCGTACTCCTCGGCGGTGGGTTCCTTGACCTTGACCAGCAACTCGGCGTTGGCCCAGGCCTGTGCCTGGTCGACCAGCTTGGCCCCAGCCTGCTCGTACTCCTCGTTGGAGAAGCCCGCGCCGGTGCCCGCGTCACGCTCGACGAAGACGTCGTGACCGTCGTGCACAAGGACCGCGACGCCGGCCGGGGTAATGCCGACGCGGGCTTCCTTGGTCTTGATCTCCTTCACGGTCGAGATGCGCATGATGATGTCCTCGGAAGTTGGTAGGTGTGGGTCGGGGCAAACTGACTAGGCGGTGCCACGGCGGGCGATGTTGTAGAAGCGGATCTCTTGGTACTCATCGAGGCCTTCGTCGCTTCCTTCGCGGCCGAGGCCGGACTGTTTGACGCCGCCGAAGGGCGCCGCGGCGTTGGAGGGAGCCCCTTGATTGATGCCCACAAGGCCCGTCTGGAGGGCGTCTGCCAGATTGAGTGCGCGATCGAGGTTCTCGGTGAAGACGTAGCCGGCGAGTCCGAACTCGGTCGCGTTGGCGCGCTGCAGTACCTCGGCCTGAGTGCTGAAACGCTGGATGGCCGCGATAGGTCCGAAGATCTCGCTGTGCGCGATGTCGGCGGTGGTCGGAACCTGGTCGATCACGGTAGGCGGGAAGAAGTTGCCGGGCCCCACGATGGCTTGGCCGCCGGTCAGCATCCTCGCGCCGTGCGCGACCGCGTCATCGACGAGTCGCTGCATGCTGGCGCCGGCGCGGCCGTCGATGAGGGGGCCGAGGTCAACGTTGTCGGCGAGTCCGTCGCCGGTGATGGCGTTGGACATCTTCTCGGTCAGTGCCTCGATGAACGCGTCGGCGATGCCGTCTTGGACATAGATGCGGTTGGCCGCGATGCAGGACTGGCCGCCGTTGCGCATCTTCGCGCTGTAGGTGCCATTGACGGCTCGCTCGAGATCGGCGTCATCGAAGACGATCAGCGGAGCGTTGCCGCCGAGTTCCATTGATGAGCGCAGGACGTTGTCCGCGGCCAGGCGCAGCAGCACCTTGCCGACCTCGGTGGATCCGGTGAAGGAGACCTTTCGGACTCGCGGATCAGCCAGCGCGGCTTCGCTGAAGGCCGCGGCGTTGGTGGTGGTGATGACCTGGATGAGGTTCTCCGGCACACCCGCCCGGTAGGCCAGGCCGACGCTGTAATGGGTGGTCAGCGGCGTGAGGGTGGCTGGCTTGATGATCACCGGGCAGCCGGCAGCAAGCGCGGGCGCGATCTTCCTCGTGGCCATCGCCAGCGGGAAGTTCCACGGCGTGATCAGGACCGACAGCCCAACCGGGGCGCGGCGGGTCAACAGCGTGCCGCCGCCGGCGGGAACGTCACGAACGTTGCCGCCCGGGCGCACGGCTTGTTCGGCGTACCAACGCACGAAATCGCTGCCGTAGGTGACCTCGGCGCGCGACTCCGCAAGCGGCTTGCCCATCTCGCGCGTTATCAGCAGCGCGATATCTTCGGCGTGCTCCAGGAGTAGGTCATACCACCGTCGTAAGGTGTCGGCCCGCTGTCGCGGCGAGGTGACGGCCCAGTCACGCCCAGCCTCGTCGGCTCCGGCGATGGCTTCCAACGCCTCCGCGGGTTCAGCGTCCGGCAGCTTGGCGATCACCTCGTCGGTTGCCGGGTTGCGGACGTCGAACTCGACAGGCCCGGTTGGCAACTCCAGATCGCGCAGAACTCGGTCGGCGGCGTGGGCATGTTCAGGATTGGCAGCAGCGAGTTCTGTCCGCTGGGCACCAGTCGTCAAATCCGTGGTCACTTCGCTTCCTCTGTGGACAGGACGTGGTCGATGGCATCGACGAACTGGGTCAGCTCGTCGTCGGTGGTGATGAAGGGTGGGCTGAGCTGGAGTGTGTTGCCGCGGAGCGGTCGAGAGATGAAGCCGAGCTCGATCAGCGCGTCGGCCGCGCGCTCGGCCGCGATGTCCTCGGCGAGCGTGACCCCGCCAAGGAATCCGCAGACGCGCACGTCGACGACGCTGGGTCGGCGAGCCTGGAGCTGCTTGAGAAGGCGGTCGAGAAGTTGCTCGAGCTGGGCGACCCGGGAAAGCAGGTCTTCCCGCTCGAGGATGTCGAGGTTTGCCATGGCGACCGCGCACGCTGTGGCGTGACCAGCGTAGGTCGCGCCGTGGCGGAAGACCGGGGTGGCGGCGTCGTCGACGTAAAACGGGTGCCAGATGTTCGGCGAGATGAGGATTCCGCCCAGTGGCGCATATCCCGAGGTCACGCCCTTGGCGAAGGTGATGAGGTCCGGTTCGAGGTCGAATCGCTCAGCAGCGAACATGTTGCCGGTGCGTCCGAAGCCGGTGATGACTTCGTCGAGGATGAACAAGATGTCATGCTGGCGGCACAGCTGCTGAACACCCTCGAGGTATCCCGGTGCGGGCGGATTGACGCCGCCCGTGCCCTGGATCGGTTCGGTCACGATCGCCGCGATGTTCTCCGGGCCGATTCGCGCGATGGTGCCGGCCAGCGCGTCAAGGTCATGGACCGGAACTCGGGCAGTCTCGGGCACCAGCGACTCCGTGCCGTATCCCTCCCGGTTGAAGTCCAGACCCGCAATGCTGGTGCCAAAGGCGTGAAGCCCGTGATAGGCGTACTCGCGGCTCAGGATCGTCGTCTTCGTGGACCGTCCTTCACGCTGCCAGTGGCGACGAGCCAGCTTGCACGCCACATCGATCGCATCCGAGCCACCCGTGTTGAGAATCACCTTCGGGTCAGCGATGGGCGACAGCCCCGCCAGACGCTCGGCCAGGGCGATCGCCCGGTCGTTCACGAACCGCGCGAACGTGTGGTAAGTCTCCAGCTTCACCATCTGCGCGCGCGCAGCCTCGGCCAGAGCGGGATGGGCGTGCCCAATGTTGGCGTGCCACAGGCCAGCGGTGCCGTCAAACAGGCGTCGCCCGTCGATGGTCTGGATGTAGCAGCCCTGGCCACGCTCAATCACGAGCTGGCGTCCCACAACCGAAGGCATGTGGGCCTGGGCCGACCACAAGGCAGGACCGTCAAGAATGGTGCGTGGTGCGGACATCGTGTGCTCATCTCTCCAGGCAAAACATGTGGTCAGCGGGCCGTGTAGCCGCCGTCGACAGGGATGGAGACGCCGGTGAGGTACGACGCCTCCTCGGACGCCAGGAAACTGACGACGGCTGCCACGTCTGTGGGGTCGGCAATTCGTCCTAGCGGGATCCCCGCGACCACGTCCCGTTCGGTCTGTTCCGGATCGACCTGCTCCTTGACCCACGTCTCGTACAGGGGCGTGCGCGTCATGCCAGGCGCGACAGCGTTGACGCGAATATTTCGAGGGGCGAGCTCGACCGCAGCCGCAGTGGTCACGGCCTTGATCGATCCCTTGGCCGCGCTATAGATGGCCATCGTGGGGACGCCGATCGAGGCCAGCCGTGAGCTGATGTTGATGATGGCCCCGCCATGCTCCATGCGTTTGGCGACCTCTTGCAGGACTGCGATCGCGGCGATCGTGTTGACCTCGAAAACCCGCCGGACATCGTCAACGGGCACGCCAAGCAGGTCGCCTGTGTGGTCCATGGCCGCGTTGTTGACCACGACGTCGAGCCGTCCGAAATGGTCGATCGCCGCAGCGGCGAGTTCCGCTGGCGCGCCGGGCGCGGTCAAGTCCAGTGGAATGAAGACCGAGCCTTCCCCCAGCTCCTCGCGGACTTGCTCACCACGGCGCATATCGCGGCCGGTGACGACGACGTTCAATCCGTCGGCATGGAGTCGCCGAGCGATCTCATGACCGATCCCGGAGGTCGACCCCGTCACGATGGCGGTGCGACGGCTCATCGGCTGCCTCCGGCCTTGTCGACGGCGCGCTTGAGCCGCAAGATCCCCTCGTCGATGCGGTCCGGGGTGGACGTCGCGAAGCACAGACGCAGGGCGTCGCGGAAGTGACCGTTGGTCGAGAACGCCGACCCCGGAATGTAGGCGACGCCTTCGGCCAGCGCGACCTCGAAGAGGGCGTCGGTATCTACCTCGGAGTCGGTAAAGGTGACCCAGAGGAAGAATCCGCCGTCCGGGTCGGTCGCACGGACCGCGTCGCCGAAGTGGCGCTCGAGCGCCACGCGCATCGCCTGCTTGCGCTCGCGGTAAAGACCGACGACACGGTCGAGGTGCGGTTGCAGGTTCCCGCCGGCCAGGAAGTCTGCGACCGTTCGCTGCGCCGGCACACTCGTGCACGTATCCATGGCTTGCTTGGCGTTGATGAGCAGCGGCCGGAGGCTCGGGTCGGCATCGACCCAGCCCACGCGCAGCCCGGGCGCCAGAATCTTGGAGAAGGTGCGAACCGAGAAGATGTGCGCATTGCCCGGATCAATCTCGTTCAACGCGGGAATCGGGCTGTTCTCGAAGCGCAGCAGCCCATAGGGGTCGTCGTCGATGATGACCGATCCCCACCGCGCGGCGAGCTCGAGAAGCTGCTCACGCCGATGCGACGACAAGGTGACACCAGAAGGGTTCTGGAAGTTGGGGATCGTATAGATCACCTTCGGAGGTCGCCCGGCTCGTGCGACCAGGTCGGGCAACGCCTCGACGACCAGGCCATCCTCGTCGAGCGGCGCCTCAAGCAGGGCAGCTCCGTACGACAAAGCCGTGGCGTTGCCGTTGGTGTAGGTAGGTCCCTCGACGATCACGAGATCGCCCGGGTCGATGAACAGCTTGCAGGCCAGATCCAGCCCTTGCATGCCTCCCGTCGTAATCGTGATCCGGTCGGCCGAGCTTGAGTAATTCTGTTCGGCTTGGATCTTCAGGACCTCCTCGACCAGGTCGGGCTCGCCCTCGGTCGAGCCATAGCCGTACTTGCCCGGCACCGTGTAGGCGGCGTACCGGTCCAGCAGCTCGACCGGCATGAGGTCATCGCTGGGAGCGCCCATCGCAAAGCGCACAATGTCGTGCGTCTGACGCGCGAGCAGGGACGTCGAAGAGTCGATGATCGAACCAATGAGATCGGCCGCCCGCTCAGCAAGACGCAGCTTGACATCAGCCACGGCGTCCTCGCTTGCAAACCGACCGGAACGCACGGCGGATCCGCTTCGACTGCGGCCGGGGTGGGCCGAGGTAGCCGGACCGGGACAACCGGCCAAGGTGATCGCCCGCCCCACACACCTTCAGCGCGTCCGACTGAGCGTCAGACATCAACTCCCGCACACCGTGCAGCCGGGCCCGATACTCCGATGTCGCGAAGGCCTGCATGTTCCACTCCTGCGTACTCGCCCATGGTCAAGCACCATCGTTTCCTCGACCGAGCAGGTTCCGCGACCGGCAATCTGTGCGTTATCGCAGGCCACGAAGCATCACAGTTTGTCCAGTTAGTACCTGCAGCAGAGGCTTGCACAACTGCTTTGAGTTGCTCATTTCGGACATCCCTCCGGCCCAGTAGTGAGTCCACAGCGATCAGGAACCTCCAACGTTCCGTACACGCGACACGCCCACGTGGTCTGAATTACGCCGCTCGCGTCGCAGGGCTACGCGGCTGCACGGTGTGCCGCAAGGTGGGGGGTGTGGGCGAGCATGGCGCCATCGCAGGGATCGGACGATGAGCGGGGTTGCGGGTCGACGCGCAGCGTCGCGAGATCCTGTCGCATCAGGTTGCTCTTGGTAGGTGTCGCGTTTCAGCCGAACTCACCGCGGTGTCACTCGCTTCACGCCCCGAGGCGAGCCGTCGGGCGGCGTGAGCGCCGCAGGTGCATGGTGGATGGCCTCCGTCGCGGCCTCGTTGGCCCGAGCACGTCGTCCCGACACCCGGTTCGCGGCGTAGGTGCAGCTGGCGCGCAATTGCCCGCCGTGCGCCGACGCCGCGGTGGCGCATGCAACTCGACCTCGCGCATTCCGCGGTCAGCGCGCTACGGACGCCGCCCCGTCCGTGTCCGATGCGGGGACCGGACGTTTGGTTCGGCACCCCGGGGCAGTCGGATGCATCGCTACGTTTCCGTACGGCCGATCCACCATCTGCCTGACCGACAAACTGTGATGACGTCGGCATCCGATGCTGGACAAATTGTCAGTAGCGTGTACCCGATGACGTCGAGCGACCATTTGTGACGACAACGACGGAAAAAACTACTGAGGACGGGCTACGGCTGACAGCGTCCAAACCAGCACTGCTCGTCACCGTCGTGCCGCAATGCGCCTGAACTAGCAGGGAGCTTGATGAACAACCGATTTATGTGCGCGACGGTGCGGCGTTGGTGCATTCCGGTCAGCGCTGCGGTGGTCGTCGGATTGGTCGACCGCGGCGACGGCTTCGGCACCTCGGCCGCCTCGTCGGAGATCGTGGACACCGTCTTCAAGCTGCCGAACCCCACGGACAGACGATGGCCCTCGCCACGGTGGGCAGCGCGAACGCCATCGCGTCACAGAATCACCTCGCGTCACCTTTTGAGGCAGCGGCGGGGCGAGCGTCACGCTGAACACGGCACCCTGCGAGACGTTTCCCCAGGCTGGTCCGTATCACCGCATGACCCGCGCGGGGCAAGGCACATTCCCTCCCCCGACGGCCTAACGACGCACCTCAGCCTCCGCGCTTCGCAGCGACCACTCCCAGCGACTCCGCAGACTCGGGGAGTGGAAACAGGCGGCGATCACGGCGCTCGGAGCAGCAACAACCGCTCCACCCCTGGTGTCTGCCTCGTAGGGAACGATGATAGGTGACGACAGCTATCAAGATCGCGGTCGAGCCTCCCTTCGAGCAGCGACATATTCTTTGGACTCGTCGACGGAGACAGTCATGACGTTCGAGCCAGGGCTTTCGGTTGAGGCTGCGCTGCGGCTTCCGCCCCTCGACCACGGACGCGTCGTAGCTGGCCAGAACGGAACGCGTACACGTCACGTCCGCTGGGTCACCGTCATGGAGGGTCCGGTCGAAGACTTCGTCGCACCGGGCGAGTTCGTGGTGACCATTGGTGCTGGCTGCAATGACGACGCTTTCACGCGGTTCGCCGGCGAGATCGCTAACGCCGACGCTGCCGCCCTGTGCGTGAGCGTCGGCAAGGGGGCTCCGTTCGCCAAAGTACCGGGTGGAGTTCTCAACCTCGGTAACCGACTGGACTTCCCGATCATCGAACTACCCTGGGAAATCCGCTTCGCGGACGTCATCCGGGCACTCGCCGACCGATTGCTGACCGACCGCTATACCGCGCTCCCGGCCAGCGACCAGATGCCCGCCAGCCTCACCGGAGCGCTACTACACAGAGACGGCCTCGCAGCGGTGACCGAAGCTGCTGAGGCAATGATCGGCCGCCCGGTCGTAGTGCTCGATGCCGGACTCGAGCCACTGTGGCTCGGGCCCCGCGCCCATGCGCTGCTCAGTGCCAGCGACCTAGCCGCACGCGTCGTCGACATGCCGGCGCAAGCCCAGCACCAGCTGCGCGCGCAACTCGAGGCGCAAGAGGTCACCACACTCGCCGCGATCGAACCGCTCGGCCTGCCGGCAGTGCTCGCGACGACGGCACGGGCTTATGACCACTGCCTGGGCTATGTACTTGCTATCGGCGACGGGCGCCAAGCCAATGCCTTTGCCATCGAACGGCGCGCGCTGCAGCACGCAGGTGCCGCCGTCGCGATCGAGCTCTTGCGCCGACAGGCAGTCGCCGAAGCGGAAGCGCGCGTACATGGCGACTTCCTTTGGGAGCTCGGCAGCGGCCAGCTCACCGCCCAGGAGATCGCCGCGAAGGCCACGCTGCTCGGTTACTCACTCAACCGGTCCTACCGGCTCGTCCTCGGACAGAGCGAGCATTCCGAGCACGCCAGCCTGCTGGACGACGTCGTCCAGCAGGCGCGGCGCCGGGGGGCCGTCGGAGGCGTCCATGCGACGCGCCGAGGACAAGAGGTCATGATCCTCGTTCCGGATGATGTTCCGCCGATGCTGGCCCCGATCAACCTGATCCGGCGCCTCGCTGAGGAACTGCCTAAGCAGACCCTCACTTGGGGCATCACGGATCACACCGTGACCGTGCGCACGCTGGCTGAAGGGCTGTTACGCGCCCGGCGTACGGCCGAGATCGGACGAGCACTCCATGGCCCAGGCGCTATCAGCGACGCTCACACGCTGGAACCGTTCTTCATCTTGGCAAGCCTGGCCCGGGACCCTGAGGCATCACGCATCGCAACCGCGGCGCTCGCCCCGCTGGTGCAGTACGACAAGAACCACGCTGGCCACCTCATGCACACGTTGGAGATCTTCCTGGAGGAACTCGGCAACACCAGCTCCGCAGCCCGTCGGCTGTTCCTCAACCGCCACTCATTGATCTACCGACTCCGCAAGATCGAAGAACTCACCGGGCGCGACCTCAACCATGCCGAAGACCGCCTGATCCTCGACCTCAGCATCCGGCTGCAGCACCTGACCAGCGACACCACACCCGAACAAGGCAACGAATAAGCACATGATGACTATTTGACGCGACGGCTCCGGTCGCGACCACGCAAGCCACTGGACTGTCAGCGGAAGGGAGCGACAGACCGGACTACGCGGCCGGCCTTCTCGGCCTCGCTGCTGCGACGGCAACCTATGCCTGCTCGCCGATGAGTCCTGGTTCCTCCGCCCAGAGCGCCACCCGCGGTCCTCCTCATCCAGCGGCACGTGCAAGCTAACGCCGCTTCCACCAGGACCTGCGTGACCGGCCGGCAGCGGCGGTTACAGCCTGGCGCCGCGTGGCCGATCACCGTGCCGCGGATCGGCCAAGTTAGAGGTTCGCCAATGGTCGACCAGTTCGAGTGCGAGATCGCGTTCACTCAGCGGTACCAGGGTGAGTGTCCTACCCGGATTCAGTACCCATGAAGCCAAGGACCCGGGCCAGTCCGACGGAGCATCCAAAGGGGATGCGTTCGGGGGTGGCCGTCTCGATACCGTCGGCGTTAAGAGCCTCGAATGCCTGGTGCTCGTGGCGTCCGTGGTTGCGAGGCTCCGCCGCAGGAGGTTTGCCTCGTCGCTCAACTGCGCCTGCAGCAGACGTTTCGTGCCGATCCTTCCGGAGTATCTCGACATGGTTCGGGTCGTCGGGAGCGACTTTGTCGCACCAGACCTGTACAGACCAGAGCAGGGTGCTGCGGAGAGCCTAGCCGCCGAGTTCAACGCCAGGATTGCGGCCGGTCACCATATCGATGGAAGGCGCTGCAGCTCGGACAGAATGGATGGCCGGCTGATGAGTAGCACACTCCGGCACCCCCGAGGTGAGGCTGAAGAATGGCCCGGAACGGGCAGGGGTTCCCGATGGCGGACCGGCGCGGAGCGAGTTGCCGGTGACGATCGCTAAACAACAGGATCCGGCCCTTCGGGTTCTGCCGAAGGCAAGCCGCGGGTCCAGAAGGTGAGGATCGGTGACCGCGGCTGCTCGCCTTGGTAGTAGTGCTGTTCCAGCGCCTCGATCAGCGCATCGCGCTCTCCGGTCATCGCCGCGTCCAACAGCTTCAGATGTCGCGCCGCCTGGTCGGGACCGCTGCCGACTCCACGCCGGACGATCGGCACCATCATGACCGCCAGGAGTGACTCCTGGCTGCGCCATGCCTCGAACAGTTTTGCCTTCGGCTGCTGACTCATCAGCGTGCCGTGGAATTCACGGTCGAGCGTCATCAGATCGTCGATGTCTTCGGGCAACCGCAGTGCCCGCATCCGCTCCGCGATCTCCCGGAGAGTGCTCTGGACGGCACCGGGCAGGGGGAGCTTCGTGTGCATGGCCGCCCGCCCCTCGAGCGCAGCGAACACTTCGCCGATCTCAGCCACGTCGTTGTCGCTGAAGTACCGCACCCGGTGACCGGAGCCGGGCGCGAATTCGACTAGGCCTGTCGACGCCAGGCGTGCCAGTGCCTCACGAATCGTGCCCCGGCTGACCGATAGGTCTTCCGCGAGCCGCATCTCCACTAGATGTCGGCCTGGGTCGAGGGTTCCCCGGATGACCTCGGTCCGGATCCGTTGCACGACTTGATCCACGAGGGTGTTGCGATGGGACGTCCGGGGCGCGACTGTCCGCGCCATCGTTGTCCTGCTTGGCTCGGTAACCGACCGGCTCTCCATCGCTGCGACTCCTCCTCAGAATCCGCCGATTGCGTCTCGCTGAGCCTTGACGCCGTCCCGCTCACCGATACTATCAGACAATCACGTCGGACAGCATTGTCCGACAAACTCGCCTCTGATAGCCCGAGGAGACCAATGAACGTCACTCGCGACCACTTCCGGATCTCGGCTCTGCCCGGGGATCTGGAATTGCCCTACATAGAGATCCAGGGCGCGCACAGCGGGCCTCAGCTGTCGCTGCTCGCCGGAGTGCATGGATGCGAATACGTCGGCATGGCCGCGCTCCGGGCCTTCGTTGCTGAGGTGGACCCCGCGGAACTGCACGGCACGATTACTGCGGTTCCCGTCGTCAACCTGCCCGCGTACAGGAGCCGGACACCGTTCGTCGTTCCCGCCGACGGCAAGAACCTCAACCGATGCTTCCCAGGCGACCCGAACGGCACCTACTCTGACGTGCTCGCACACCACGTGTTCGAACGCTTCATCCGCGGCGCCGACTATGTCATCGACCTGCATTCGGGCGACGTTCCCGAGGCCCTCGAAGCGATGACCATCTACGACGAGTCGCCGGTGGGCGAGACCGCGCGACGCATGGCACTGGCCTACGGAACCAACCATGTCATCAAGCAGCCGGCCACGGCACGGGTCACCGGTGGCAGCACGAGCGCCGCGGCTGCCGATGCCGGCGTGCCGGCGATCATCGCCGAGGCGGGCGGGAATGGAGTCGTGGACAACGAGTCGATCGCCACGCACCTGCGAGGACTGCGGAACGTCGCCGCCGACCTCGAGATGCTCCCCTACGAACAGGAGCCGGCGCCCTGCCAGATCGAGCACGACAACGGATGGAACTGGCTCTACACACCTGCCGGCGGCTGGTGGGAGCCACTTGCTGAACTCGGCAAGCACATCGAAGCAGGCGAACTCGTCGGCCGGGTCAGCGACTTGTTCGGAGACGTGACTCACGAAGTAGAGGCGCCGGAATCCGGCACGCCGCTGTTCATCACCACGAGCCCCGCGGTCGCGGCCGACGGTCTGCTGATGGCTCTCGCCAGGGAGGTTTCGGCATGAGCTCGGCCAGGCCCCGCGTGGCCGTCATCGGCCTCGGCAGCGTCGGCAGCATGGCCGCCTGGCGTCTGGCGTCGCGCGGCGCCGACGTCATCGGCTACGAGCAGTTCGGCATCGCTCACGACCGCAGCGCGCACGGCGGCGAGTCCCGCATCTTTCGCACCGCCTACTTCGAAGATCCCGAATACGTGCCGCTGCTCCGCAACGCCAACACACTGTGGCGTCAGCTCGAAGCCGCGACACACACCGAACTCCTCACACTCACTGGTCATCTGATGCTCGGAGACGTTTCCTCGACGCAGATGGCTAACGTCAGTACCTCCATCGACCAATTCGGAGTCGACGCGGCGGTCATTCCGCGCGACGAGGCGCGCAGCCGCTGGCCGCAACACCCAATCCGTGACGACGACATCGTCGTCCTCGACCGTGAAGGCGGCTATCTGCGCCCCGAGTTGGCCGTGCTGCATGCTGCGCGCCGAGCCGAGGCACTCGGCGCACAACTGCGCACCTACACCACGGTCGAGGGAATCGACACCCGTGACGATGGCGTCTGGGTCAACTCCGCCGGACAGGCCGAGCGTTACGACCATGTCGTGATCACCACCGGTCCCTGGGCCGGGAAGTTCCTCCCCGATCTCGCGCCAGTCATCGACGTCCGCCGCCCGGTTTCTGCGTGGTTCGTCGCGAAGGAACGCGGACTGTTCGACCCAGCCACGTTCCTGTGCTTTCTCCGCGCGACACCCGCCGAGTGGTATGGGCTGCCAGCAATGGACGGCAGCGGAGTAAAGCTCGGCCTGTCCGGCGAAGTCAACTCGCCTGTTGCCGACCCCGACACCCTCGACAGAACCGTCTCGGTCGACGAAGTGCAGACGTTCAGGGCGCTGGCGGCGGAGTTCTTCCCGGATCTGTACCCCGACCCGGTCCGCGTCACCGCATACATGGAGGGCTACACACCTGACGGGCACGGACTGGTAGGGCAGGCCCGCGACGAGGACCGCGTCACCATCGCCACCGGCCTGTCCGGACACGGGTTCAAACTCGCACCGGCGCTCGGCGACATCACCGCCGACTACGCACTCACCGGTTCCTCCGACAACAACCTCGCGCTCCTGGATCCGAACCGGTTCCCCACCGCGCCGACGGCGCCGGTGGACAAATGACGCACGCTCAGGACACGGCACACCAACCTGCCCAGAACGCGTCGGTTGGGGTGTGGCACCCGCCGGCCGGCGCGTTCTGGGCCGGCCGGTGGCGTGACTCGCCATCCACCATCGAAGTCCTGAACCCAGAAGACGAGACGCTCGTCGGCGTCGTCGCCGATGTCGCTCCGCAGGACGTCACCGCGGCAGTCGCGGACCTCGCCCGCGAACTGGAACACGGGACCTGGCCTCTCTGGCAGCGCCGGGAGACGCTCACACGGGCCGCGGACCTGCTTCAGCAACGCCATGACGTCCTAGCCCGGCTTATCAGCCTCGAAAGCAGCAAGACCATCCGAGAGGCACGAGCAGAAGTCAAACGCGCCGTCGAAACACTAGAACTGACAGCTCGCTCGACCGGATCCCTGTCCGGAGAGGAAATCGCGTTCGCGGACTCCAAACGTGGCAGCGGCCGCTTCGGCTGGTTCACCCGCACACCGATCGGCATTGTCGCGGTCGTCTCCTCGTTCAACGACCCGCTGAACCTGCTCGTCCACAAAGTCGGTCCGGCCCTGCTCGGCGGCAACACTCTAGCCGTCAAACCATCCGAGTGGACCCCGCTCACGGCATTGTTCCTCACCGAAACCCTTCTGGACGCGGGAGTCCCCCCACACCGCATCAGCACCCTGCCGGGTCGTGCCCAGACGGGCCGGGCACTCGTCGAGGAGCCCGCGGTCCGCCTGGTGTGTTTCACCGGTGGCCCACACACAGCGGAGCAGATCGCGCGTCAGGCCGGCGCGAAGCTCATGCTGATGGAACTCGGCGGCAACTGCCCGGTCATCGTCTGCGCGGATGCCGATATCGACGCCGCCGCGACGAGCATCCGTGAAGGGTCGTTCGGGGTAGCGGGGCAGAACTGCATTTCGGTCCAGCGGGTCCTCGTCGCCCGCGAGATTCGCGATCAGCTGCTCACTACCCTGGTCAAGCAGGTCAAACAGCTCACCACCGGCACCAAATGCTCCGAGACGACCGACATCGGGCCGCTGATCACCGAATCGGAAGCCCGGCGTGTCGACGCGTGGGTCGACCAGGCCGTCAAAGCCGGCGCGAGGCTGCTTACCGGCGGACAGCGCTACGGCAGCTTCTATGCCCCGACCGTGCTCAGCGAGGTACCGCACGACACCGACGTCTGGACCAGGGAGGTCTTCGGGCCTGTCGTATGCGTCAACACCTACCACGACGAGGCCAGCGCGGTCCGCGCCGCGAACAACACCAACTACGGACTCCAAGCCGGCGTCTTCACCCGTGACATCGACCGCGCCTTCGACCTAGCCGAGCGACTGACCGTCGGCTCGGTCATGATCAACGACTCCAGCGACTACCGGCTGGACAGCATGCCGTTCGGAGGCCCCAAGGGTTCGAGCCTCGGCCGCGAAGGAGTCCGCGACACCCTGTTGGCCATGACCCAGCCGAAAGTCGTGGCCATCCGCTCGATCCGGCCCGCGGGACCCTCCAGGCCAGGCCCGCCGCCCCGCCAAACACCTAGATCGTCGCAACGGACGTGAAGGGGTCCAACGCCATGAGAACAGCCGGCCCCTCGATCGCCGCGGCAGGCTCGGCAGCGCCCGGCGCCATGACCGCGTGGCGACCGGCCCGACAGGGGCCCATGACGGGCCAGCAGCAGTACATCCGCGGTCACGACCACAGCGCACACGGCTGCGAGACGCGGATCACCGGCACTCCGTACGCCTCATCCCCCTCGGGCTGCCACCCCAACTTCGCGGACATGTCCCCTCTAACGGGTCATCGGCGGCGGTTCCATCCACTGGGCTTCCGCGCTGCAGCCCTGCCGAGCACCCGACCCACTCGACCCCGACACGCACCCATGAGCGACTACACGCGGCGCGAACGCGCCATGCTCAGCGAACAAGCCGAAGGCATAGCGACACTCGCCGAAGCACTCGGCTACACATACGACCCCGACTATGGATGGACCACGGGCGACCACTCGCTCGTCACCCTCGCCACGAAAGTACGCGACCACGGCGGCAAGCCTGAGCCCGCAACCGGACCGCGGTTTCCAGCTGCGCCGGCGCCCTTGACGCGCGTTCTGGTTCAGCGCTCCACTCGGGCGCATGCCGTCGCACATCGTTGAACAGAGGTTGCACAGATGTTGGTCCCCTATCACAGTCAATGGCAGACACGTTCACTCAACGCGTCGATACTGAGCGGCGAGATCCTTGCGCGGGACGACCCCGACTGGACGCGGTCGGGAGCTGACGATCCGCTGGATTACGAGTATTGGAGTTGGCACGCGTGCGGGCTTGCGTGCCTGAAAATGCTCTTGGAGGCGGAGGGACTTTCCTCGGGTCCAATTGTCTCAATGGCCAAAGCGGCGGCCCAGCAAGGCGCATTCATTCCTACCCCGATCGGGCTGAAGGGCCTTATTTACAGACCGTTTGTCGATTGGGTTCAGCGAACGTACGATGTCAGATTAACCATATTCGAGCATCGCGACGTACTCTGGCTTCAATCGGCACTCAGAGAAGGCGCGATGGCCATCGCCTCGGTCCACCCTGAGATCCGAGATGCGCGGACAACGCGAAAGCTGCCAGCACGTCGCGGGGGTCACCTCGTACTGCTGTACGCCCTTCGACGAGACGTGCTCGTCTTGCATAACCCGTCGGGTACAACTGCCGCTAATCAAGAGGGATACGAGATCGATAGCGACCGGTTCAATGACTACTTCAGCGGCCGGGGAATGCTGTACTTTCAGAGTCCCACGCCTGTGACCTTTCGGACACGACCCTTTAGCAGATCAGCCTTCTGATTCTTCCACAATCTGGGGCCTAGGAATCTTGACGATATCGAGGCCCGGGCAGACAGCCATACAACGAGGTGTGACATCAACTGCCACACCCTCGCGCGAGGCCGAGTGCCACAGCGCACGGGAATCGAGGAAGAGAGAACCTCATGAACAGCAAGAAATTGCGCGGCATTCAGGGCTTGCGCGTTTCCGCCAACGCCACACCCACGTGCTCGACCTCGACACGAACTGCGGACCGGCGGCGCTTGGAAGTGTTAGTCCCCGTCTCGAAAAGGAACAGTTGCCATGAGCACGCGCAAGATCGACGAGAAGCGACTGGTCGAAACCGTGCCAGCAGAGCCGGACGCGGATCCCACATACCTGGAAGAAACAGCGCGGCTCGACCAGCGGGCACCAGTGGGCGGTGGTAAGCGGCCTGACGCAACAGGTGAGATCGCGCGCTTCGTCTCCGAGACGCGGTTCGAGGATCTCGATGCTTCCACGGTCGAGCACTTGAAGCGGCTCATCCTCGACGGGGTCGCCAATGCTGTGGGTGGTCTCCGCACGACAGCATCCCGGATCCAGCACGGCATCATGTCTGAGCTCGGCACCGAGCCAGTGGCTCGCATCCTCGGATCGGGCGAACGCGCCTCGCTGCTGACCGCCACCTATGTGAACGCGGCATGCGCGAACGCCCTGGACTTCGACGACACCTACAAGACCTTCCTCCACCCTGGGGCCACAGCCGTCGCGCCATCGTTGGCCGTGGCGGAGAAACTGTCGGCCCACGGACGCAACGTCCTTGCCGCGGTAGCGGTCGGGTACGAGGTTCCGATCCGGGTGGCCGAAGCAGCCTTCCCGAGTCCGCATCGACTTCGCCAGGTCTGGGGATTCGCCTCCTGGCAGACCTTGGGCGCCGCGGCGGCGACCGCCAACTTGCTCAGGCTCGATACCGAGACCACTCGTCATGCCCTCGGTGCTGCCGCGTTCAACGCTCCGGTCCCGAGCGTTCGCAAAGAAGGTCTCGAGCCGGAGGATCGGCCACTGTCCTGGGCGAAGAACAACTACGGGTGGGCCGCCATGGGAGGGGTGCTCGGAGCGATGCTGGCCCACGACGGGTTCCGGAGCAGCCGGACGGTGCTGGATGGAGATCGCGGTTTCTGGGTCATGGCCGGTTCGGACCAGTTCGACGCCGAGCTCCTGACCGCCGGCCTCGGCGATGAGTTCCGGCTCCAGTTGACCCAAGTCAAGCCATACGCGTCTTGCCGCTGGACCCACGCCGCCCTCGACTGCATCAGACAGCTGCGGCGTGACGGGAAACTGCCCGCGCTGGTCGACATCGACCGGATCGAAGTCCACACCTTTCGGGAGCTGGCGTCGAACTTCACTAACGCAGCTCCCGAGGACATCGTCGACGCCCAGTTCAGCCTGCCGTACCTTCTCGCCCTCGAGCTTGCGGCGCGAACGCCAGCACGAGGGCTGCATGAGTCAGACCTCACCGATCCGGCAATCCTCGATCTTGCCACCCGCATCGCTGTCCATCACGACGAGGCGATGGAGGTGTCCTTTTACTCCGGGCACATGCCGTCGCGCATCATCTGTCACCGCCGAGCAGGTGACGCCGTCGCGGCGACGGTGCCCGATCCCGTCTGGGGCACCCCCGCAGATCCGTTCACCGACAACGACCTGATGGCCAAGTGCACCGCGCTCCTCGAACCAGTCTGGGGCCGTGCCCCAGCCAGAAAGCTGATCGACGGAATCCTGCACCTTGAACAGGTCATCGACCTCGCCACGATCCTGCCGGGGTGACATGCCACGCTCGACTTCGTGGAGCCGGTGGAGACGTCGTAGGCGAACTCGGTATTGTTCGCGGGCGATGCTTCGTCCTGAGCCGGAAACCGGCTGGACGGCGGCAATCTGTCCGAAGATCTCGGCCGTGACGACATCCGCATCGCCAAGGACCTCGACCGTGACTTCAACTTCGCCGATCAACTAGCGACCGGAGTCGTCGGCCATCAAGTCAGGGCCTGCCGCCAAACCCGGTCGCCTCCATTCGGCGGCATCAAGCAGTCAGGGCTCGACCGGCAAGGCAGCAAACGCGTCCGTGGCCTCACGAATGATGATCGCCAGACTGTTCAAGGCGGCAGCCGTCGACATGCCACACATTGGCGGTCGCGAAGTAGCTGGCACGGGAGAAATATCGGACCAATCCCACCCCGCTGTCCGCCCTGGGCGACCGGAAGACGCTCAGGGCGGGCCCTCCGAGCGAGCGAGGCCTGTACATGTCTGGGAGGTCACGCGAACCGGTGGCGTGCGGCGGTTCGCGGCCTGAGGAGATGACGCAATGTCTCAAGGACGGCACTGAGAGTCCATCCAGTGCCGCCGCGGGTCCGGCCAGCGGGGGACGCCGGTTCCAAAACAGGACAGCGGCCCAGGGCCTCGCGTCTCGAGAACCCCGCCAGCAAAGTGGAGGACTCCGTGCAACCTTCGAATCACGCCCTGCCCCGCCGATGGCTTCCGCGGGTAGGTGCAGCCTTGGTGGCGCTCGCCAGCGCCGCGCGGCCACGATGAGCGGTATCTCGGCGCCGCCCGCAGCCGCGATGAAGGAGGAACACCTCGGACGACGTTCTTGAGCACCTCGTGAGTCCGGTCGCGATCCGCCGACCCCCATCGTGCCGCGGCTGAAATCTGACGAGCGCTCTCACCACATGTGCTGTGGAACGACCCAGCCGAGGCCGTGCGACGTACTGATCATCCACAACATCTGGAAGGAGAAAGATGAGCACCTTGAACCGCAGGTTACGTGGCTCTTCGCAGTTGAGGGTGTAGTGCGGGTGGGCGCGTCGGTGGCCGGGTAGGGTCGAGGTCTTCCGATGATGGGAGTTCTCACACCGCCCATC
>NZ_JBFAHB010000049.1:0-72886 GCF_040653975.1 Kribbella sp. NPDC050820 | reverse complement strand
TGTCTCCCGCTCCCACGCCTACTGCGCGGCGGCGTGGGAGCGGGAGACACGCCTTAAACTGTCCGGTAACCTCGCTTCATGTCAGCCCGCGTGCACGTCGTCACCGACTCCACGGCCGGTCTGTCCACGCATGAGGTGCTCCGCCTGCCGCTGACCGTCGTACCGGTGCAGGTCGTCATCGGCGGTACGTCGTACGACGACGGCGCCACGTCCGCCGACGCGGTCGCGGAGGCGCTCAAGACGTTCACGCCGGTGTCGACCAGCCGCCCGGCGCCGCAGACGTTCGCCGACACGTACGCCGCCTGTGCCGCGGCCGGCGCCGAGTCGGTCGTGTCGATTCACCTGTCCGGTGACATGTCGGGCACCGTCGAGGCCGCCATGATCGGCGCGAAGGAGTCGCCGATCCCGGTCCGGGTGATCGACTCCCGATCCATCGCGATGGGCCTCGGGTTCCCGGTCCTGGCGGCCGCCGCAGCCGCCGCCACCGGGGCCGACCAGGCCGCCGTCGAGGGTGCCGCCCGGGTCCGGATGTCCTCGATCTCGGCGTACTTCTACGTCGACACCCTCGAGTACCTCCGCCGCGGCGGCCGCATCGGCGCCGCCCAAGCCCTCCTCGGTACGGCGCTCGCCGTCAAGCCACTGCTGACGATCAGCTCCGGCCGGATTGTTCCCCTCGAAAAGGTCCGCACCTCGAGCCGAGCCATCGCCCGCCTGGCCGACATCGCCGTCCAACGAGCCGGCGACGGCCCGGTCCAAGTCGCCGTCCACCACCTGGCCAACCTCGAGAAGGCCCACACCCTCGCCGACGGCCTCGCCGACCGGCTCCCCAACGCCGACGAAATCGTCCTGCGCGAAGTAGGCGCCGTCATCGGAGCCCACGTCGGCCCCGGCCTCCTCGCGGTCGTCATCGCCCCCCACTGAGCTCACGCCCGGCCCAGCTTCCATCCCTTATCCACAGGTTTGGATTCGGCGTTCCAGGGCGTTCGCAGACTCGTACTTTCTCTGGCGTGAACGTCTTCCGCCGTGCCGCCGCCCCCGACCCGGGTGCGCGCGAGCGTGCGCTGGCTCGTCTTGCCAGCGCACCTCGGCACGGCGCGACCGACAGAGAACTGGAGGAGCGTGATGAGGAGGTGCGAGGTGGATGGATCCCCGAAACCGTCCGGCCGGAGCGACTACGTGATGCCCGCTGGACCCTGTCCCCACGACACGTCGTGGTCCTGGCCGCCGTACTGTCCATCGGGCTGGCTTGGGCCGCGTGGTCAGTGTTCCGAGCTCGCCCCGAGACCCTCCCTGACGCCCGCCCACCAACCGCCCTTACCTCTGGCGCGCAGGTCACCCAACCCTGCCCCAGCGGTCAGTCCTGCCCAGCTGGTGCTCAACCCTCAGCCTCCACCGGCCAACCCATGCCCGGCACCCAGTTGTCATCCGGCGTCCAGTCGTCACCCGGCGTCCAGCACTCGCAAGGTGCCCAGGCATCGTCAGGCGTCCCGGTGCAGGGAGCAGGCGCGGTCGTCGTCCACGTTGCCGGCAAGGTCCGCCGCCCCGGCCTGGTCCGCGCGCCCACCGGCTCCCGCGTCGCCGACGTACTCACCCTCGCCGGCGGCCCACTCCCCGGCGTCGACCTCACCACCCTCAACCTCGCCCGCCCGGTCACCGACGGCGAACAGATCGTCGTCGGCCAGCCCGGCGGAGCCGCTCCCTCGTCCCAGACCCCCGGTACCACCCCCGCCCCGACCGCCCCATCCGGCTCACCCGTCAACCTCAACACCGCCACCCTCGACCAACTCGACACCCTCCCCGGCGTCGGTCCGGTCCTGGCCCAACGCATCCTCGACTACCGAACCCAGAACGGCCCCTTCACCACCATCGACCAACTCCAGGAGGTCCCCGGCGTAGGCCCCAAGAAGTTCGACTCCCTAAAACCCCATGTCCACCTCTAACCACCCCACCAACCAAACCGACGAGCAGTCCGCCGACGAAGGCGACGTGCAGTCCGTCCACGGGGCCGACGGGCTGTCCGGTGTGCCGGGCGACGGGCACTCCACCGACAAGGACGGCGAGCAGGCCGGCGGCCAGCGCGAGCGACTGGACGTACGTCTGTTGGCGCCGGCTGCGGCGGGATGGCTGGCGGCGGTTCTGCTGATCCCTTGTCGGCCGTTCGTCGGCCTCCTGACGGCAGCCGTCGCCTTCGCCCTCGCCGCCTCGCTGGCAATCGTCGTGCGCCGCACCACCCGAGCACCCCTCGGTTGGGCAGCGGTCGGTGTCCTGGTCGTGATCGCAGGGATGGGCGCGGCCGCAGCCCTACAAGTCGAGAGCATGCGCGCCGGCCCGGTCACGGGGTTGGCGGCCGACAGCGCAACCGTCGGCGTCAAGCTGAAGATCGACAGCGATCCGTCAGTACGACGAAGTCCCGGCAGCCGACGTCCGCCGTACGTCATAGTGAAGGCAACAATCGAGGAGGTACGTGCAAGAGGAACTGTGACCCGGGTGAGCACCCCAGTGCTCGTGATCGGCTCGGAGCAATGGCGCCAGGTCCGGTACGGCCAACGAGTCGCCACAACTGGCCGGCTCGAGGCGGTTGAGCAGGGATCCGACGTAGCCGCGATGCTCTCGGTCCGCTCGGCTCCACGCTTCGTGAACCAACCGCCGTGGTGGCTGCGTGCGGCCGAGGAAGTCCGCGCCGGCCTCCGCGAGTCCGTCGCCCACCAGCCGGACGACGTGCGCGGTCTCGTGCCCGCACTCGTCATGGGCGACGAGTCCGGCCTGCCCGCCGAGCTGACCGAGGACTTCCAAACCACCGGACTGACCCATCTCTCCGCCGTGTCCGGGACCAACCTGACTCTGCTGCTGGCGTTCGTGCTTCCGATGGCCCGGCTGGTAGGAGTACGCGCTCGCGGCTTGACGGCGGTCGGTCTGATGACGGTCGTCGTGTTCGTGATCCTCGCCCGGCCACAACCCAGCGTCCTCCGTGCGGCCGCGATGGGGCTGATCGCGCTCGCGGCGATGACGAGCGGTGGGTCGAGGCGCCGGGCCGTCCGCAGCCTGTCGGTCGCGGTGATCGCCTTACTGCTCCTGGACACGTCACTCGCCAGGTCGGCCGGGTTCGCGCTGTCCGTGCTCGCCACGGCGGGGATCGTGCTGCTCGGCCCGGGCTGGCGGGACGCCCTCGCCCAGTGGATGCCGACCTGGCTTGCGGACGCGATCTCGTGCCCACTGGCCGCGCAGCTCGCCTGTACGCCGGTCGTCGCCTGGTTGTCCGGCGAGGTCTCGCTGGTTGCCGTAGGCGCCAATCTGCTGGCCGGTCCAGCGGTAGGCCCGGCGACGATCCTCGGGTTCACCGCGGCCGGCGTCGCGCTGGTGAGCACAGAGGCAGCGCAGTTGGTTGGTTGGGCAGCGGGCTGGCCGGCCCGCTGGATCATCCTCATCGCTCGCGAGGGCGCCGACCTCCCCGGGGCCGCCAACGCCTGGCCGGCGACCGCTGTCGGCGTCGCCGTACTGACACTGGTTTGCATCGCCCTCGTGTTCGGCCTGCACCGCATCCTGGTCCGCCCGATCGCGATGGTGATCGCGGTCGTCCTGCTGGCGGTCGTCGTACTGCGTCCCGTTGGTTCAATCGGCTGGCCACCCGACGACTGGCTCTTCGTGATGTGCGACGTGGGGCAAGGAGACGGCCTGGTACTGCGAGCCGGCGACACTGCAGCCGTTGTCGTCGACACCGGTCCCGACCCGGCCGCGATGGATCGGTGTCTGCGCGACCTTGGTGTCGAGTACGTGCCGGTCCTGGTGCTGAGCCATTTCCATGCGGATCACGCCGGCGGGTTGGCCGGCGTACTGAAGGATCGACGGGTCGACGAGATCGAGGTGACGCCGTACTTCTCACCACCCGCCGAGTACAGGCGAGTCGTCGACCTTGCGTCGCACCACGGCGTCAGCCTGCGCACCGTGACCTACCAAGAAAGGCGCGTTGTCGGCGCACTGAGTTGGACCACGCTGTGGCCCGCCCGTGTCCCCGCCCTACCACCACCCGGCACGTCGTCAGCGACCGATACCGACGAAGGATCACCCGAGAACAACGCCAGCATCACCATGATGGTCGAACTGTCCGGCCTCCGGATCCTGCTCACCGGCGACCTCGAACCCGAGTCCCAGCGCGCCATCCTCGCCACCGGAGCCGACCTCCGCGCCGACGTCCTCAAAGTCCCCCACCACGGCTCCGCCCAGCAGGACCCTGCCTTCATAGCCGCCACCAACGCCCGCCTGGCCCTCATCTCGGCCGGCCAAGACAACGACTACGGCCACCCCGCCCCCAGAACCCTCACCCTCCTGTCCCACCAATCCACCAAGACCGCCACCACCCTCACCCAAGGCGCCCTGACGATCACCAACCCCGACAACCTGACTATCACCCCCGGCCACCAACCCCGATCACGCTGACGAGGCAGTGAAAGTGACGGAGCTGGTGGGGACGGTGTTGTGGGCCCGGTCGCCTAGAGCCCAGGCGGCGACTCGGGAGACGACGTGGGCTGGGACGGGGTCGCTGACGCCGGGTACTGCGGGGACGTCGTGGGTGGCGTGGGCGTCGTACGGGAGGACAACGCGGTAGCCGCGCGCGAGGGCAGTGCGGGAGGTCGCCTGTACGCACATCTCCGACATCAGACCGCAGATCGCGACCGACCGTACGCCGGCACCGACGAGCACCTCGCCAAGCGGTGTGCCGTCGAAGCCGTCGTCGCGGGGCTTACGAATCACGCGCTCGCGCGGGCCCTCCTTCACCGGCAGATACAGCTCCCACCCAGGCGTGTCCGGCTCATCGTCCGCCCCGGGCGCCCCGTCGTTCTGCAGATGTACGACGACCGCGCCCGCCTCCCGAGCCCGCTCCAGCAGCTCACTCACCCGTTTGAGCAACCGCTCCGCACCGGGTATGGCGTCCGAACCCGAAACAAACGCGGTCTGCACATCCACCACGACAAGCGCATCCACAGGCGCCACCAAGTCAGTCACCCGCCCATCCTCACCACTCGACCCCCTCGGCTTCCAACTAGTTTCCGGCTGCCCCGGCAGCCGGCCTGGTGCTGGACCGGGTGCGCGGTGGGCTCATCCAGAGCAGGTGAGGTCGCCGACCGGCGACCGCCCCTACCATCTGGATCGAGTCGGCGACTCTGCGGGAGGAACCTGATGAGGGCTCGGGACGGGGCTACTGTTTCGACGGGTGGAGTGCTTGCCGCCACGTGCTTGTCCACGCTCGTCGTGAATGCGAACACCTCCGCGGTCAGCATCCTGCTGCCTGCGATCAGCGAGGACACCGGCATGTCGGTGACGACCTTGCAGTGGGCTGTCACGGGCTACTCGCTGGTCGGCGCGGCGGTGATCATCACTGCGGGGTCGCTCGGCGACGTGTTCGGACGCAAGCGGGTCTTCCAACTCGGTCTGCTGCTGTTCGTCGCGTCCTGTGTCCTGATCGCGTTGTCGACCACCGGCGGCATGGTGATTGCCGGCCGGGCGGTGCAAGGCGCCGCCGGCTCGACGATCCTGGCCTGTGGGCTCAGTCTGCTGTCGGTCGCGAGCAGCGGCGCGGAGCAACTGCGCGCGGTGTCGTTGTGGGGCGCGGCGGCCGCTGTCGGCGCTGCGGCTGGGCCGCTGGTCGGTGGTGTGCTCGTCGACGTCACCGGCTGGCAGGGGCTGTTCTGGATCGACGCCGGTGTCGCCGTGGTGTGCATGGTGCTGACCTACTTCACGGTGGCCGAGTCTCGGGACCCGGACCGGCCGCGGTCGATCGACTTCGGTGGTGCTGTGCTGGTGGCGTTGACCCTCAGCCCTCTGGTTCTTGCCTTGAGCAAGGGTGGCGACTGGGGCTGGGTGTCGTTCGGCACGTTCGCCTGCCTGGTGGTTGCGGTGGGCTCGGGTTTCGGATTCGTCGCGGTCGAGCGCCGGGTCGCCGTACCGCTGCTCGACCTGGCCTTGTTGCGTAACCGGATCCTGGTCGGCTCCACGATCGCGATCCTGATCGGTGCGGGCACCATCAACGGCCTGATGTACCTGCTCAGTCTGTACTTCCAGGACCCGCAGTCCCTCGGGTTCAGCCCGCTCGAAGCCGGCCTCGCCACGCTCCCGGCCACCGTCGGCCTGGTCGCGATCGCACCGCTCGTACCGCGGTTCGCCGCGCGACTGGGCGGCCGGCAGGTCGTCGCCCTGGGCTTCCTGATCACCGCCGCGGGATTTGCCGTGATCGGTTTCACCCAGTCGTCGTGGCAGTACCTGGCCTTCCTGCTGCCGCTGGTCGCGATCGCGGTGGGGATGGGACTGTCGAACGGCCCGGCATCGTCCGCGGCGACCGCGTCGGTGCCAGCCGACGAAGTGGGCGCGGCGTCAGGCGTCTCGAACATGGCACGGTACGTCGGAGCCGCCGTGGCGACCGCACTGGCCGCGACGATCTACAGCACCGTGATTCAGAACCGCACCGAGTCGGGCCACTCGGAGCCGGATGCGCTCGCTGCCGGTCTGGCGACCGCGTCGTGGGTGATGGCGGTGTTCAGCTTCGCCGGGGTGCTGATGGCCGTGGTGATGGGCCGGCACCGTCACGCCAGAGGCACAGTGCACGACGCTGCCGCGTCCGCCGCCGCGGTGAGCCACACCCTGCCGACATCCGCCGCCGCGGAACGCTGACCGGAGGCCGGTCACGAACCTGGCATCAACGGATCCGCCTGCCTCCGGCGACGCAGGGGACCGCCATGCCTCCGGCGATGCAGGGGACCGCCATGCCTCCGGCGATGCCGGGGACCGCCATGCTTCCGGCGATGCCGGGAACAGGGTGCGAGTTTCCGGCAGCAGCCGCGTGGCCTCGGATGTCGGTGGCGTGTGGGAGGGTGGGGGCGTGGCTGCTCGTAGGGGTTCTGCGCCGAAGCTGGGCGATGTTCTGCTGGTGACCGGCGCCGAGGCGTTCTTGGCGGATCGGGCAGTGCGGTCGGCGATCGGGGCGGTGTCGAAGGGCAGCGCCGAGGTCGAGGTGACCGAGGTGGATGCCTCGACGCTGGACGTCGGGGTGTTCGCGGAGCTGACCGGGCCGTCGCTGTTCGCGACCGAGCGGGTGCTCGTGCTGCGGGCGCTGGAGAACCTGCCGTCCGAGATGGCGCCGCACCTGATCGAGTACGCCGGCGCCCCGGCGGACGACGTACTGGTCGTCCTGGTGCACTCCGGCGGGCAGAAGGGCAAGGCCGTCCTCGACAAGTTGCGCAAGGCATCGGTCAACGAGGTGGTCGCGACCGCGCCGAAGACGTGGGAGCTGCCGCAGTTCGTGGCCGGCGAGATCCGGTTGCACGGCGGGACCGTGGACGAGCGGGCGGCGTCGGCGCTGGTCGACGCGGTCGGGCACGATCTGCGGGCGCTGGCCGGGGCATGCTCGCAACTGGTGTCGGACTCGGGCGGCCAGGCGGTCACGACGGAGCTGATCGGTCAGTACTTCGGGGGTCGCGCGGAGGTGACGAGTTTCGCGGTCGCGGACGCGGCGATCGCGGGGCGGACGGAGCCGGCGCTGGAGCAGCTGCGGTGGGCGCTGGACTGCGGGGTCGCGCCGGTGCTCGTCACGAGTGCGATGGCGGGCGGGTTGCGCGGCCTGGCGAAGTACGCGAGCGCGCCGAGCGGGATGCGCGAGGCGGATCTGGCTCGCGAGGTCGGCGTACCGCCGTGGAAGCTCAAGCAGCTGAAGCAGCAGTCGCGGGGGTGGACGCCCGGTGGGCTGGCGACTGCGATCAAGGCCGTGGCGCAGGCCGATGCGGACGTGAAGGGCGCCTCGGGCGACGCCGGGTACGCCCTCGAGCGGATGGTCATCACCGTCAGCCGCTCCCACGGCCGCCGCTAGCAGGACCGCCTCGAGCCGGGGCAGCTGAGACAGACTTGGGCAGACGAAAACCCAGCTGGTCCCGGAGCGGGCAGCTGGGTTCGGGGACGCAAAAACGATCGGCCTGCCCGGGAGGGTGGCCGATCGTTTGGCGTTGCCTAGAGGGAGGCGGCCTTCTTGAAGATGGACGACTTCCGGTTGGCGGCCTGGTTGGCGTGGATCACGCCCTTGCTGGCGGCCTTGTCGAGCAGGCGGCCCGCCACCTTGGCGTGCTCCTGCGCCTTCGCGGCGTCGCCGGCGTCGGCGGCCTCACGGAAGCGGCGAACAGCCGTCTTGAGGGTCGACTTCACCGACTTGTTGCGAAGTCGCGCAGCCTCGTTCTGGCGGTTGCGCTTGATCTGGGACTTGATGTTCGCCACTGAGCAGAGCCTCGATCAGGTGTGTGCGGTCAGTACAGGAAAGTGTCGCGCGCACAAGTGATCACCACCCGTACGGGCGCGAAGAGCCAGATTACCAACAACCCACACCCATCACCAAACCGGCGCGACCAGCGTGACCACCGCCCGCACCATCCGGTTACGGGCATCGGGTTCTCTCGGCTGGCGCGTGGTGTGCTGAGCGTGACATCGGTGGCTGCCACGGGCATACTCGGGCGCGCGTGACGCTGATCACCGCAAGGGGGGATGCGCGTCACGGGTCCAGTTGCGAGACCAAGCTCCACCATCGCGCCGTCCAAGCCTGGAGGAACTCAGTGCCCCGCCGTACCCCGATCATCGTCGCCACCGCGCTCGTCGCGTCGCTGGCCGGCCTCCCGCTCGCGGCTCGCGCCGCGGACGCGTTGGTGGCCGACGAGCCGCAGCGCACTCCGCTGGTCAAGGAGTCCTCGACCGGCGCCTACATCGTTCAACTCGACGACGCCCCGGTGGCCGAGTACGGCGGCGGCATCGCCGGCCTGCCGTCCACCCGCGTCGCTCACGGGGGGAAGCTGCTGAAAACAGCAGCACCGGTGCTCGAGTACGTGCAGCACCTCAGCCGCGAGCGGCAGGAGGTGCTCGCCGAGGTCCCCGGTGCGCAGAAGCTGTACGACTACAGCTACACGTACGCCGGTTTCGCCGCCCAGATGTCGTACGACGAAGCCGTCAAGCTGGCCAAGTCGTCCGGCGTGAAGAGCGTCGAGCCGAGTGAGCTGCAGCGCCAGGACACCGTGGACACCCCGCGGTTCCTCGGCCTGTCCGGCAAGGGCGGCGCCTGGCAGCAGGCGGGTGGTGTCGACAAGGCCGGTGACGGCGTCATCATCGGCGTCATCGACACCGGCTTCGTCCCGGAGCGGGCCAGCTTCGCGCCGATCAAGACCACCAAGCAGTCCGACGCGATCGTCGCGGCGAAGTGGAAGGGCACCTGCCAGGCCGGTGAGGAGGCGCCCGTCACCTGCAACAACAAGGTGATCGGCGCCCGGTACTTCGACAAGGGCATCGGCACCCGCCCGATCCCGGAGGAGTTCAAGTCGCCGCGTGACTACGGCGGCCACGGCACCCACACGGCCAGTACGGCGGGCGGCAACTTCGGCGTCGACATGAGCGTCATGGGCCGCGACTACGGCAAGGGCTCCGGCATCGCCCCGCACGCCCGGCTGGCGATCTACAAGGTGCTGTGGGCGGTCGACCAGACCGGTGGCGGTAGTGGCACCGACGCGGACATCGTGGCCGGTATCGACGCCGCGGTCGCCGACGGCGTGGACGTCATCAACTACTCGATCTCCGGCAGCGGGTCGACGTACGTGAACTCCGTCGGACTGGCCTTCCTGCGGGCGGCCCGGGCGGGCGTGTTCGTCGCGACCAGCGCCGGCAACACCGGCCCCGGGGTCAGCACGGTCGGCAAGACCTACCCGTGGGTGACGACGGTTGCCAACGGCACCCATGACCGCGACGTCCAGACCACGGTGACGCTGGGCGACGGCAAGTCCTACACCGGCGCCGGCATCGGCACCGGGGTGCCGTCGAGCCCGGTCGTGCTCGCCAAGGACGCCGGTCTCGCCGGTGCGAACCCGGCGAACCTGCTGCTCTGCATGGCCGGCACGCTCGACCCGGCCAAGGTCCAGGGCAAGATCGTCGTGTGCGACCGCGGCGGCAACGCCCGCGTCGACAAGAGCCTGCAGGTCAAGAACGCCGGCGGCATCGGCATGATCCTGCTGAACATCACCCCGGGCACGCTCGACTCCGACCTGCACTCGGTGCCGACCGTCCACCTCGACGACAAGGCCGCGCCCGAGGTCAAGGCGTACGTCGGCGGCACCGCGAACCCGACCGCCGCGATCAGCGCCGGTACGCCTGTCCGCGTCACCGCACCGAAGGTCGCCAGCTCGTCCAGCCGCGGCCCGTCCCTGGCCGGGAACGGCGACCTGCTCAAGCCCGACGTGATGGCGCCGGGCACGAACGTCCTCGCCGCGACCTCCGCCTTCAGCGCGGCCGGCGGCGAGTACGCGTTCATGAGCGGCACCTCGATGTCCTCGCCGCACATCGCCGGCGCGGCGGCGGTCCTGAAGAGCAGGTACCCGACCTGGTCGCCGATGGCGATCAAGTCCGCGCTGCTCACCACGACCACCGACAAGGACACCAGCGGCCAGCCGATCCAGAACGACTCCGGCTCGCCGGCCACCCCGTTCGGGTACGGTGCGGGTCAGATGCAGGCGAAGAAGGCGATGGACCCCGGCCTGGTCTACGACTCGACGTACGAGGACTGGGCCAAGTTCGTCTGCGGCTCCGGTCAGGTGCCCGCCACCCACGAGCTGTGCGCGAACGGCAAGATCGACCCGAGTGACCTGAACTACCCGACCATCGCGATCGGCGACCTGGCCGGTAAGCAGACCGTCACCCGGACCGTGCGCAACGTCGGCAAGCTGCCGGAGATCTACGTCCCGAAGGTCGAGGGCCTGAAGGGCTTCAAGGTGACGGTGTCGCCGGGGATCCTGATCACGCTGCCCGGCCACGCGGCGACGTACAAGGTCACCATCGAGAACGCCGGCGCCCCGCTGGAGCAGTACTCGTTCGGCAAGCTCACGTGGAAGTCGAGCGAGCACTCGGTGAGCAGCACGGTCGCGATCAAGCCGCTGACCGTGAAGGCGCCGGTGCAGGTCATCGGGACCGGGACCGCGGGGTCCGTCCAGGTGCCGATCACCGCCGGGTACTCCGGCACGCTCAACACCAGCGCGGTCGGCCTGACGGCGGCGACGGTGGCCGAGACGACGATCAAGAGCCCCGGCGGCACGTCGTTCCCGACGACCAACCCGGCGGTCAACGACCACGTCGCCAAGATCACCGTGAACGTGCCGGTCGGCGCGAAGCACGCCCGGTTCTCGACGTTCGACGCGGACTACCCGGCGGGCACCGACGTCGACCTGTACGTCTACAAGACCGGGACGACGACGCTGCTCGGCAACAGCGGCGGCGGGTCGTCCGAGGAGGAGGTCAACCTCCCGGCACCGGCCGGCGGGTCGTACGACGTGTACGTCGACCTGTTCGCGGGAGCCAGCAACCAGCTGGTGAAGCTCAACCACTGGTCGCTGCAGAACGTCGAGGGCAACCTGACGGTCACCCCGGCCACCCAACAGGTGCAGGCGGGGGCGCAGACGAGTGTCACCGCGTCCTGGACCGGCCTGACCGCCGGCACCCGGTACCTGGGCCGCCTGCAGTACACCGACGGCGCGGACGGCTCCGGCTCGACGCTCGTCCGGGTAGACAGCTAGCAAGACACGCATCGAGGGCGGTCCCCAAGCCTGGGGACCGCCCTCGAGGCGTGCTCAGCCCAGTCTTTCCCGCACCCAGTCGAGGTGCACGAGCGCATGCCGGCGCTGCCACTCGCGGATGGTTGGCAGGCCGGGCGGGGCGGGCTGCGCCGCGCCCCACCAGAAACCGCCGGTCAGGGCGGCGAGGAAGCCGGTGATCGCCTCGTCGTCGGGCAGCTCCGGCAGCGTCACCGACTCCCGCATCTCTGCGTGCAGGATCACGGTGTCCGCCCACCGCGGCGAACGAGCCGCGTGCGCCCAGTCGATGAACACCACCCGCTCGTCGGTCAGGATGACGTTGTCGGCCCGCAAGTCCCAGTGCGCCAGCGCCTTGCCCTCGGCCAGCGCCCGCAGACCGGTGCGCGCCAGCTCAGCCAGCTCCTGCTCGCGCCCAGCAGCCCACTCCGGTACGGCGAGACCGTCAGCGATCACGTTGTCCCACCGGCTGAGGAAGTCCACGCTGCGTACGGCGGCCACCGGAGCGTCCGGCCACGGCGACGGGTCCAGGGCGTCGGTGAGCTCGTCCAGCGCTCCCAGCACGCGGTCGGCGTCGGCCTGCTCCCACGGGTGAGCGGGGAGCCGGCCGTGGATGTCCTCGAGCAGGATCCCGACCCAGTCGCCGTCGTCGTACACGTCGTACAGCTGAGGGGTGGTCGGCAGCGGGCCGACGCCCTGGATGGCGGCGATCTCGTTGCGGAACAGCTCGGGTGTCTTGGGGTTGAGCGCCGGACCGACGGCCTTGACGAAGGCGCGGCGGCCGGAGGCGGTCACCAGGCGGGCGGCGACGCCGGGGGAGAAGCCGCCCTGCTGGGTCGCGGCAGAGACCACCACCGACCCCAGCGCGCGTTCCACCCACGCCCGCACGGTGGCGGGCACCTCCTCGAAGGGCAACCGGACCCCAGCAGCGTGCGCCATGCGTCACAACGGTAGGTCCCGCGCACCGTTACCGCCCGTGATTTTCAAATCCGCTGGCCTCGCATGGGATGATTCACTGGTTGACCAAGTAGTACCCGAGACGAACTGGATCCCCTCCGTGCCCGTTGGCCCCACGAATGTGCCGCAGCCGGGTCGTACCGACCCGTCGCTGATCCGGAACTTCTGCATCATCGCCCACATCGACCACGGCAAGTCGACGCTGGCCGACCGGATGCTGCAGATCACCGGAGTGGTCGACGAGCGCTCGATGCGGGCGCAGTACCTGGACCGGATGGACATCGAGCGGGAACGCGGCATCACGATCAAGTCGCAGGCGGTCCGGCTGCCGTTCACGCCGGGCCCGGACACTCCCGGCGGCCTGCTGGCGCCCGACGGCACGACGTACATCCTGAACATGATCGACACCCCGGGCCACGTCGACTTCACCTACGAGGTGTCGCGGTCGTTGGAGGCGTGCGAGGGCGCGGTGCTGCTGGTCGACGCGGCGCAGGGCATCGAGGCGCAGACACTGGCCAACCTCTACCTGGCGCTGAACGCGGACCTGCACATCATCCCGGTGCTGAACAAGATCGACCTGCCCAGCGCCCAGCCGGAGAAGTACGCCGCCGAGCTCGCCCATATCATCGGCTGCGACCCGTCCGACGTCCTCAAGGTGTCGGCCAAGACCGGCGCCGGCGTGGAGGACCTGCTGAGCGAGATCGTCGCTCAGGTCGAGCCGCCGAAGGGCGTCAAGGACGCGCCGCCGCGGGCGCTGATCTTCGACTCGGTCTACGACACCTACCGCGGCGTGGTCACCTACGTCCGGGTGGTCGACGGCGAGTTGAACCACCGGGACCGGATCAAGATGATGTCGACCGGTGCGGTGCACGAGATGCTCGAGGTCGGCGTGATCTCGCCCGAGCCGGTGAAGACGCAGAGCATCGGCGTCGGCGAGGTCGGCTACCTGATCACCGGCGTGAAGGACGTCCGCCAGTCCCGGGTCGGTGACACCGTCACCTCGAACCAGCATGGCGCGACCGAGGCGCTCGGTGGCTACAAGCACCCGAAGCCGATGGTGTACGCCGGTCTCTACCCGATCGACGGCGACGACTACCCGACGCTGCGCGACGCGCTGGACAAGCTCCAGCTGAACGACGCCGCCCTGCAGTACGAGCCGGAGACCTCGGGCGCGCTCGGGTTCGGCTTCCGCTGCGGGTTCCTCGGCCTGCTGCACATGGAGATCGTCCGGGAGCGGCTCGAGCGCGAGTTCAACCTGGACCTGATCTCGACCGCGCCGAACGTGGTCTACCGGGTGGTGATGGAGGACGAGACCGAGCACGTCGTCACCAACCCGAGCGAGTTCCCCGAGGGCAAGGTCGACGAGGTCTTCGAGCCGGTGGTGAAGGCGACCGTGCTCAGCCCGAGCGACTACATCGGCGCGATCATGGAGCTCTGCCAGACCAAGCGCGGCCAGCTGCAGGGCATGGACTACCTGTCCGAGGACCGGGTCGAGCTGCGCTACACGCTGCCGCTGGCCGAGATCGTGTTCGACTTCTTCGATCAGCTGAAGTCGAAGACCAAGGGCTACGCCTCGCTCGACTACGAGCCGACCGGCGAGCAGTCCGCCCAGCTGGTGAAGGTGGACATCCTGCTGCACGGCGAGACCGTGGACGCGTTCTCCGCGATCGTGCACCGCGACAGCGCCTACGGGTACGGCGTCGCGCTGGCCGGCAAGCTGAAGGAGCTGATCCCGAGGCAGCAGTTCGAGGTGCCGATCCAGGCCGCGATCGGGTCCCGGGTGATCGCCCGGGAGACGATCCGGGCGATCCGCAAGGACGTGCTGGCCAAGTGCTACGGCGGTGACATCACCCGGAAGCGCAAGCTGCTGGAGAAGCAGAAGGAAGGCAAGAAGCGGATGAAGATGGTCGGCCGGGTCGAGGTCCCGCAGGAGGCCTTCATCGCCGCGCTTCGGACGTCGGACACCCCGGAGAAGGCCAAGAAGTAGTGGAGATCCCCGCGGATTTCCTGGTGGTGGCGTCGCGGGGGCAGGACTGGGCGGACTGGCTGGACCGGTTGCCGCGACTGACCCGGGAGCTGCTCGGCGAGTGGAACCTGCGTGTCGACGGTACGACGTCGTACGGCAACTGCGCGCTCGTCGTACCGGTACTGACGGCCGACGAGCAGCCGGCGGTGCTGAAGGTGCAGTTCCCGCACTGGGAGGCGGAGACCGAGCACCTGGCGCTGCGCGACTGGGCGGGAAACGGCGCCGTCCAGCTGCTGCGCGCGGACCCGCGCCGCTTCGCCTTGCTGCTGGAGCGGTTGGATCCCCGCGACCTGACCACTGTCGACGCGCTGGATGCCTGCGAGATCGTTGGCGCGACCTACAAGCGGCTGCACATTCCCGCCGGTCCGCAGTACCGGACGCTGTCCGGCGAGCTGAAGCGATGGGTCGAGCGCTTCCGGCAGCTGCCCGCCTCGGCACCCGTCCCGCACCGGTACGTCGAGCAGGCCATCTCGCTCGCGGAGGACTTCAGCACCGACCCGGCCTGTGACGGCAAGCTGATCCACACCGATCTGCACTACTTCAACATGCTCGCCGGCGCTCGCGAACCCTGGCTGGTGATCGACCCGAAGCCGTTGTCCGGCGACCCGCACTACGAGGTCGCGCCGCTGATCTGGAACCGCTGGGACGAGGTCGTTGCGGCCCGTGACCTGCGGTTCGCGGTCCGGCAGCGCTTCTACGCCGCGATCGACGCCGCCGGCCTCGACGAGGACCGGGCCCGCGACTGGGTGATCGTCCGGCAGATGCTCAATGTGCTGTGGACACTCGAGGACTCCGGCTCGGACGAGTCGCTGCCGCAGGACTGGCTCACCCGCAACATCGCCATCGTGAAGGCGATCCAGGACTGAAAACTCAGTAGAGCCGCAGCCTGTCGCGGCGGATGATGGTCGGCATGCGGCTGCTGACGGTCAACGTGGTGGAGAAGCTGATCCCGGGTCCGAAGGACACCGGGCTCACGGCGATCGACAAGCGACCGCAGGCCGGACGAGTACAGGTCTCCGAGCTCGGCCTCGCGGGCGACTCGGTGTGCGACACCAAGCACCACGGCGGTCCGGACCAGGCGCTCTACGCGTACGCCGAGGAGGACGCGGCCTGGTGGGCGGCCGAGTTGGGGCGGGAGATCCCGACCGGGTTGTTCGGCGAGAACCTCCGCACGGAACGCCTCGACATCACCGGTGCGCTGCTCGGTGAGGTATGGCGGATCGGCCCGGAGGTCGAGGTGATGGTGCGGGCGCCGCGGACCCCGTGCGCCACGTTCCAGCACCGGATGCAGGAACCGCACTGGGTGAAGCGGTTCCACCAAGCGGGCCGTCCAGGCGCCTACCTGAAGGTCCTGCGTACGGGTGCCGTCGGCGCGGGCGACCCGATCGAGGTGGTGAGTCGACCGGCGCACGAGGTCACCGTCGGGCACATGTTCGGCGCCCAGGATCCCGCAAAGATGCAGCGAATGCTCGACTCCGGCGTAGACCTGATGGATGAGCTCCGCGAGCTCGCCCAACGCGTCGTGGCGCGGGCGTGAAGGGCCTGCTACCGGCACCCGGACCACTTCGGCCGCTCGCTCTCGCCACCCTGCTCAGCCGGGTCGGCAGCGGGCTGCTGATGACGGTCAGCGTGCTGTACTTCACCCGAATCGTCGGCCTGTCGATCGCTCAAGTCGGCCTCGGGCTGACCGTCGCCGGGCTGTTCGGCCTGCTCTCGGCGGTGCCGATGGGACATCTGGCCGACCGTCGCGGTCCGCGCACGCTGTTCGTCGTACTGAGCCTGGTGCTCTGTGGGCTGAGCCTGCTGTACCTACTCGTGCACACGTTCTGGCAGTTCCTCATCGTCGCTGTCGTGCTCACCGTGGTAGACCGCGGTGCCGGGGCCGTCCGGGCCGCGTTGATCGCCGCGATCACGCAGGGGGCGGACCGGGTCGCGGCTCGTGCCTACCTGCGGGCGGTCACCAACATCGGCATCATGGCAGGCGCCGGCATCGGCGCTTTCGCACTGCATTTCGACACGGGTACGGCGTACCGCGCGATGTTCGTCCTGGACGCCGTACTGAGTGTCGTCGCGGCGTTCGTCGTACTGGCGATCCCACGGGTCGCGCCGCAGCCGAAGAGTGACGACGGGCCGGTGTGGGTCGCGCTGCGCGATCGCGGGTACCTCGCGGTCGCCGCGCTCAACGCGGCCATGTCGATCCAGTACGCCGTCCTGGAGGTCGCGATCCCGCTCTGGGTGGTCGACCACACCGACGCACCCCGCTGGACGGTCGCGTTGCTGCTGATCATCAACACCGTGGTCGTCGCGCTGTTCCAGGTGCGCTCATCCCGCGGCATCGCCGATCCACCGACCGCCGCCCGGGCGACCAGGACCGCCGGACTGTTGCTGATGGCATCGATGGTGCTGTTCGCCGGCGCATCCTGGGGTGGTGCCGCCGTCGCGGTCGCGTTACTGGCGGTCGGTGCGTTGGTGCAGGTGCTGGGCGAGTTGCTGCAGTCGTCCGGCTCGTTCCTGCTCGGCTTCGACCTGGCTGCGGACCACGCCCAGGGCCAGTACCAGGGCCTCTGGAACACCAGCATGTCGATCAGCACTATGGTCGCCCCGACCGTCCTGGCCCTGCTCCCACTCGGGCTCGGCGTGCCCGGCTGGATCATTCTCGGCGTCTGGTTCGCGGTGATCGGGGTGCTGTTCGTGCCCGTCGTCCGGTGGGCTGCAGGGCGGCGGATGCAGGGTAGCCAAGTCACGGTGGGCGGTGCATAATCGGGGACTCATTGCTTGGGGGGCATTGAGCAAGGGGGAACTACATGCGTCGCGCTGTCGTGACCGGGGGAGCTGGGTTCATCGGTAGTCATCTGTGCGAACGACTACTTGCCGAAGACTACGAAGTGCTCTGCCTGGACAACTTCCTGACCGGGCGCCCGGACAACGTCGCCCACCTGATCGACCATCCCGGCTTCCGGCTCGTCCGCTGCGACGTCACCGACTACGTGCACGTGGCCGGGCGGGTCGACGCCGTACTGCACTTCGCGTCGCCGGCCTCGCCGATCGACTATCTCCGGTTGCCGATCCAGACCCTCGAGGTCGGCTCGGCCGGCACCCAGCACGCGCTCGGTCTCGCCCGCGCGAAGGGCGCCCGGTTCGTGCTGGCCTCGACCTCGGAGGTGTACGGCGACCCGCTCGTCCACCCGCAGCAGGAGAACTACTGGGGCAACGTCAACCCGATCGGCCCACGTGCCGTGTACGACGAGGCGAAACGGTTCGCCGAGGCGATCACCACGGCCTACCGCACCGCGTACGGCGTGGACACGGCGATCGTGCGGATCTTCAACACCTACGGGCCGCGGCTGCGGGCGAACGACGGACGGGCGGTGCCGACGTTCATCCGGCAGGCGCTCGAGGAGGTGCCGATCGTGGTCGCCGGTGACGGCAGCCAGACCCGGTCGATCTGCTACGTGGACGACACCGTCGAGGGCATCATCCGGATGGTGCACGCGGATCATCCGGGGCCGATGAACCTCGGTAACCCGCATGAGCTGACGGTGCTGGAGTTGGCCCGGTGGATCAAGGACCTGGTGGGTTCTCCGTCAGAGATCGCGTTCGGGCCGTTGCCGACGGACGATCCGCGGGTGCGGCAACCGGACATCGGCCGGGCCCGGGACGTGCTGGCCTGGGAGCCCAAGATCGACGCCGAGGAAGGACTTCAGCGCACCATCGACTGGTTTCGGGCTCAGGTCGGTTCGCGGTAGCCGAGGGCGGCGGAGATCTTGCGGGCGGCCTCGATCGCCGCGGGCGCCATCAGCGCGACCTGGGCGATCGACTGCTCGAGCGACAGCGTGGAGATGCTGACCGCGGCGATCGCGGCGCCGGTGTGGTCGTGGATGACAGCGGCGACGCAGCGGATGCCCGGCTCGTTCTCCTCGTCGTCCAGCGCGTAGCCGCGAGCGCGCACCTGGGCGAGGTCCGCCTTCAACGCGGCCGCGGTCGTGTGCGTCAGCGGCGTGCGGGCCGGCAGGCCGGTCCGGGTGATGTGGGCGTCGAGCGACTCGTCGTCCTTCTCCGCGAGCAGGGCCTTGCCGATGCCGGTGCAGTGCAGCCAGAACGCCTTGCCTACGCGGGACGGCATCCGGTACGGCTTCGGTCCGTCGAGCCGCGCGACGTAGATCGCCTCGTCGCCGTTGAGCAGGCCGACGTGCACAGTGCACCGGGTCTGCGCGACCAGGTCGGCGAGCACCGGGCGGGCGACCGTAGCGAGGTCGACGTTGGTGAGGGCGTGACCGGCCAGCCGCAGCGCCTTCGGGCCCGGGTGGTACGACCCGTCCTCGGCCTGCGCGACGAACTCGTGCTCGACCAGCGACGCCATGATCCGGTGCACCGTCGACTTCGCCAGGCCGGTCGCGTTGACGACGTCGGTGAACCGCGAGTGTTCCAGGACGGCGTCCAGCACCATCAGCGTCTTGTCGATGGCCGAGGGCGCGCTCATGTCGGTCATCTTGCCACTCCTATCTGGCCAGCCAGCCGCCGTCGACCGCGAGCACGTGACCGTTCACGTACCCGGCCGCCGCCGAGGCCAGGAAGACCGCGGCGCCGACCACGTCCTCCGGCCGGCCCCAGCGACCGGCCGGGATGCGTTCCCGGATGGCCGCTTCGCGACCGGGGTCCGCGCGCAGGTCGGTGGTGTTGTCGGTGCTGATGTATCCGGGGGCGATCGCGTTCACCCGGACCCCGGCCGGACCCCACTCGTTGGCCAGCGCCTTGGTCAGTCCCGCGACCGCGTGCTTGCTCGCAGTGTAGGCGGGAACGGTGATCCCGCCCTGGAAGCTCAGCAGCGAGGCGATCGTGACAACGGTTCCGGAACCGCGCTCGGCCATCCCCGCGCCGATCGGCCGGGTGACCGCCCAGGTGGAGTTGAGGTTCACGTCGATCACGTGCCGCCAGTCGGCGGTCGCCGTACTGGCAGCCGGGGCCCGCCGGATCGTGCCGGCGTTGTTGACCAGGATGTCGATCCGCCGGGTCCGGGCCAGTTCGGTCGCGGCCGCCTCGACCGCGGCCGGGTCGGCGAAGTCGGCGGTCACGACGGTCGCCTCGCCGCCGCCGTTCGCCTTGATGGCTTCCAGCGTGTCCTCAAGGGCGGCGTCGCGCGCCATCAGGATCAGCTCGGCCCCGGCGGCGGCGTACCCGACGGCAATGGCCGCGCCGATACCCCGGCGGGCTCCCGTGACGAGCGCCGTACGCCCTTGCAGGCTGAACGGGTCAGCTGTCACCGCAGCTCCCGTACGTCGACGCCGTCCATGTCCCCGAACGCCTGGTTCTCGCCGGCCATCGCCCAGACGAAGCTGTACGACGAGGTGCCGGCGCCGCTGTGGATCGACCAGCTGGGGGAGATGACGGCCTGGCGGTCGGCGACCAGCAGGTGCCTGGTCTCGTCGGGCTCGCCGAGCAGGTGGACGATCCGCTCGGTCTCGGGCAGACCGAAGTACAGGTAGCACTCGGTCCGGCGGCCGTGTGTGTGCGCGGGCATGGTGTTCCAGGTGCTGCCTGCGTGCAGCGTGGTCACGCCGAGCACGATCTGGCAGCTGCGTACGCCGTCCGCGTGGATGTACTGGTCGATCGTGCGGCGGTTCGCGGTCTGCTGGTCGCCGAGCTCGAGCCGGTTGCCCTCACCCGGGTTGACGAGCGTGGTGGGGAAGGCGGTGTGGGCCGCGGCAGAGAAGACGTAGAACGCCGCGTCGGGTCCGTCGAAGACCACCTCGCGAACACCGCGGCCGACGTACAGGCAGGCTCCGGTGCTCAGCTCGTACTTCGTCCCGTCCGCAGTGACCGTGCCGGGTCCGCCGACGTTGACGACGCCGGCCTCGCGCCGTTCGAGGAAGTACTCGCTGCGCAGCTCCGGCCAGGTGGGGAGGCTGAGCGGCCCGCTCGTGGGGCGCGCGCCGGCGAGCACGATCCGGTCGTGGTGGGTGAGCACCGCGGTCACCGAGCCGGGGACGAACAGGTCGTCGGCCAGGTAGTGTCGGCGCAGCGCAGCCGTGTCGAACCCGGGGACCTGGTCGGGATGGGTGGCGTGCCTGATCTGCAAGGGGGCATTCACAGAACTAGGTTCTACGTCACGGAACATCGTGTCAAACCTTCGGCGTGGAACATCCGCCGAGATTGTTCCGGGTTCCGCCACTTGACACTAAGTTCTGCCGAATGGAACCTTCCACTCAGCATCCATCCCATCGCCCCTGGGAGGTGGTTGTCCGGCATCTCGCACCACATGTCCAGCTACTCCGCCGTCATGTTCGTCGCCTTCGCCGCGGTCGCCTACACCTACGGCATCACCGTCTACGTCTGGTGGGCGGTGTCGATCGGCGTCGGTGTCGGCATCGGCGCGTTCGTGTTCGCGGCCCGCTGGAACCGGCTGCGCGCCAAGCACGGCGTCGTCTCACCGCTGGAGTAGCCTGCTGCCGTGGTTCAAGCGCAGCGGGGCGCGGGCCGCTCTCGCGCCCTGGGCGATCGGCCTGGTGGTCTGGGCGATCGTCAAGTGGGGCATCGAGTCCATTGACACCACCCTGGTCGTCGCGTTGCCGCTGGCAACTTCCCTGTTGGTGTACGTCGGCCTCGGCCTGCTGCTGCCGGAGCGCCGCCCGGACGTCGACGAGCTCGTCGACTCGCTAACAGCGACCCGGTGGAGACCGACGAGGTCGCCGCGAGACGGGCCGCGCTGGCCGGCTGATTCCTGGAACACTGTCCCGTGACACAGAACTACCGACTTGGAGAGATCTGAATGCCGAACATCACCGTCGAGCTCCTGTCCGGCCGCACCCTCGAACAGCGCCGCGAGTTCGTCGCCGCCGTCACCGAGTCCGCCATCTCCATCCTGAACGCCAAGCGCGAGTCCGTCCGCATCGTCTTCACCGAAATAGAAACCACCGACGTAGCCAACGGCGGAGTCCTCGTCGCCGACGCCTGAGCGCACCTGCGCCGGCCCGGCCTCCCTTCCGCCCCAGGGAGGCCGGGCTGCCGCATGGTGGAACTTGGGTGATTGGTGGGGGCGGGGCTATTAGGGTGCTGGCATGCGAGTTGGTGTGTTCGGTGCTACGGGTCAGGTTGGCAGTGTGATGCGGGAGCTGCTCGTCGAGCGGAAGTTCCCGGTGGACGAGGTGCGGTACTTCGCGTCGGCGCGGTCGGCGGGGACGAAGCTGCCGTTCGGCGACACCGACATCACGGTCGAGGACTCCGCCGCGGCGGACTTCACGGGCCTGGACCTGGCGCTGTTCTCGAACGGGAAGACCGCGTCGAAGGAGTTCGCGCCGAAGGTCGCCGCCGCCGGGGCCGTGGTGGTGGACAACTCGTCCGCATGGCGGATGGATCCCGACGTACCGCTGGTCGTGTCCGAGGTGAACCCGGGCGACCTCGAGAACCTACCGAAGGGCATCGTCGCCAACCCGAACTGCACCACCATGGCCGCGATGCCGGTGCTCGCGCCGCTGCACCGCGAGGCGACCCTGACCCGGCTGATCACCGCCACCTACCAGGCCGTCTCCGGCTCCGGCGGCGCCGGCGTCAGTGAGCTGGAGGACCAGGCGCGCGCCCTCGCGGAGCCGGGCGGCCGGCTCGCCCGCGGAGCGCAGGGCATCACGCTGCCCGAGCCCAAGGTGTACGCCGGGCCGATCGCGTTCAACGTGCTCCCGCTGGCCGGCTCGATCGTTGCCGACGGCACCGGTGAGACGGATGAGGAGCAGAAGCTCCGGAACGAGAGCCGCAAGATCCTGCACATCCCGGACCTGCTGGTCGCCGGGACCTGTGTCCGGGTGCCGGTCTTCACCGGGCACTCGCTGAGCATCCATGCCGAGTTCGCCTCGTCGATCACGCCGGAGCGCGCGACCGAGCTGCTCGGCGCCGCTCCGGGTGTCGCCCTGGCCGACATCCCGACGCCGCTGCTCGCCGCCGGCCAGGACCCGTCGTACGTCGGCCGCATCCGCCAGGACCAGTCCGTCCCTGACAACCGCGGCCTGGCCCTGTTCATCTCCAACGACAACCTCCGCAAGGGCGCCGCTCTGAATGCCGTCCAGATCGCGGAGCTGCTCGCCGAGCGGTAAGCCGAGTAGTTCCACCTGAGACGTCCGGGGTGGGGCGGGGATAAGGTAAGCCTTCCTGCTGGTTGCGGCGCGGGCTGCAGCCGTCTGCAGTGGAGGTGACCGAGCTGGAGCGGCGTGGGGTGAGCGGGTCCGAGCTGCGGTTCCGCCTGCTCGGGACCGTGGAAGTGCACAGGGCTGACGGGTCTCCGGTCCCGCTGCCGTCGCACCGGCCCGCCGTACTGCTTGCCGCCCTCCTGCTCCGCCTCAACCGCACAGTCCGCACCGAGGACCTGGTCGGGGTCCTCTGGGACGACGACGAGCTGCCGGACAGCCCGCGCTCCGCCCTGCAGATCTACGTCTCCCGCCTCCGCGCAGCCCTGGGCGACACCACCCGGACGATGATCACCACGGGCGACGGCGGCTACGCGCTGCACGCCGACCCGACCCAACTCGACCTCGAGACCTTCCGGGACCTGGTACGGCGAGCAACCAAGACAACCGCCCCGGAAGACCGAGTCGCCCTGCTCGCCGAGAGCCTCGCCCTCTGGCGCGGCGAACCACTGGCCGGCCTCGACACCGGCGCACTGACCCGCGAGATGATCCCGCGGCTCGCCGAGGAACACTTGCAAGCCCAGGAGCTCTCCTTCGACGCCCGCCTGGCACTGGGCGACGCGGCCGCCGTGATCCCGCAACTCACCGAGCTCGTCGAGCGCTACCCGACCAGAGAGCGCTTCTGGGCCCAGCTGATGCGTGCCCATCACGCGTCCGGGCGGCAAGCGCTCGCGTTGTCGACGTACGCCGAAGTCTCCCGCCGCCTCCGCGAGACCCTCGGCGTCGGCCCCGGTCCCGAGCTCCAGCAAGTGCACGCCGAACTGCTGCAGGCGACCGACGCCGAAGGCATGGTCGTGCCGCGCCAGCTGCCCAGCGCCGTACCGGGCTTCGCCGGCCGGACCGAGCACCTCGAGCAGCTCAACGGACTGCTCCCCGGTCCGCGCCCCGGACTCATCATCGGCCCGGCCGGCGTCGGAAAGACCACGCTCGCGATCCACTGGGCGCGCCAGGTCGCGGACATGTTCCCCGACGGGATCCTGTACGCCGACCTGCTCGGCTTCTCGCCCGCCACCGAACCCGCGGACCCGCTGTCGGTGGTACCGCGGTTCCTCGCCGGACTGGGGATTCCGGCCGACCGGCTGCCGATCGCGGCGGACGCACAGATCGCCCTGTACCGCAGCCTGCTCGCCGAGCGCTCGGTCCTCGTCGTCCTGGACAACGCGCGCAACGCCGACCAAGTGCGGCCGCTGGCCGCGACCGGGCCGAACTGCCTGACTCTGGTCACCAGCCGGAACGAGCTCGCCGGCCTCGTCGCGACGGACCAGGCCGAGCCGATCCAGCTGGACGTGCTCGACCCCGCGCAGTCGAGGCAGTTGCTGGCAGCAAGGGTTGGCGAGCCTCGGCTGCGAGAAGATGCCGAGAGCACCGAAGCGCTGATCGCCCACTGTGGCGGGCTTCCGCTGGCGCTTTCGTTGCTCGGGGCACAGATCGCGTTGCGGCCGCGACGGCAGCTGGACTCGTTCGTCGAGGCACTGAGCCAGGCTCCGCTCGACGCACTCGCGACCACCGACGGGATCGACGTACGCACGATCTTCTCCTCGTCCTACCGGCAGCTGCGGCCCGAGTTGGCGCGGATGTTCCGGTTGCTGGCGCAGCATCCGGGCGCGGAGATCACGGTGGGAGCCGGTGCGGCACTGGCCGGGGTACCGGTACGTGAGGCTCGCGGCATGCTCGCCGTACTGGTTGCCAACCATCAACTGGTCGAGCTCGGGCCGGATCGGTACGCGTTGCACGACCTGCTGCGCACCTATGCCCGGGAGCTGTGCGAGGAGCAGGAGGCGGACGAGGCGTTCGAGCGCTTGCTCGGCTATCTCGTGCACACCGGGAGTGCGGCGGCGCTGTTGCTTGCGCCCAGGCGGGATCGGGTCGAGTTGCCGGGGCTGGATCCCGGCGTCGACGTCGTGCTGCCGTCGACGCGGGAGGATGCGTTCCAGTGGTTCGACTCCGAGCAGCCGAACAATCTCGCCGTACTGCGGGCTGCTGCCGGCCGTGCTGACGGGTTGCTGTGGCTGTATGTTTGGGCGATTGCGGACTATCTCGACTTCCGCGGGCAGCCCGGGTACATGGAGTCGGAGTTGCTGGCGCTCGATGCGGCGGTCCGGCTCGGTGATCTGCGCAAGCAGGCCCAGACCCGCCGCGACCTCGCCCGCGGCCACATGGCGCTGCGGCAGTGGGACGACGCGATCCGGCAGCACGAACTCGCGCTCGGGATCGCCGAGGAGCTCGGTGACGACGCCGGCGTCGCGCACGGCTCGTTGAGCCAGGCCCGCGTCCTGAGCCGAATGGGGGAGCACCGGCAGGCGATCGAGCGGACGGTGCGCGCGCTCCGGATCTACGAGCGGACCGGCCACGTCGACGCGCGGGCGAACGCGCTCAACAACCTCGGCTGGTACTACGGGCAGCTCGGCGAGTTCGACACCGCGGTGGACTACGCGCAGCAGGCGGTGAAGCTCTACGAGGAGCAGGACTCGGAGTACGGGCGTGCCGTCGTGAGCGACACTATGGCGTACGCGCTGGCCGGATCCGGCCGCCTCGACAAGGCCATCGCCAGCTACGCGACCGCGGTCGACATCCTGCGCACCCAGGGCCGGCGGCACGAGACCGCCGAGTGCCTGATGTCGATGGCCGAGGTGCAGCAGCAAGCCGGCCGGCCCGAGGAGGCTGCTGCGAGCTGGACCGAGGCGCTCGAGATCCTCGAAGCCATGGAGCACCCCGATGCCGACGTTGTCCGGCAGGCGCTGGCGGAGCTGCGGCGCGGCGGTTGACGGGGCCCCGTCACGGGGGAGTAGAACTGTCAGTGAGACGCAGGCCACGGGCCGTAGGTGCGCGTTGCGGAAACGTGATGGAGAAGGTGGGGGCAGGCGAGCGAGGGGCATAGTCAGCTGTGCCCGCTAGCCATTACCCTCCGGTTACTTGACCCCCGATGGAGGCCAGACAATGAAGCCAGTCGCCGATGAGGGCCAGCTCGCGCTGCTCAGCAACCGCAAAGACACGATGGCCACGATGTTTCTCGACCGGGTCGCCGCGACCCCGTCCCGCGAGGCCTTCCGCTACCCGTCCGGGGACCAGTGGAAGTCCGCCAGCTGGCGAGAGCTCGACGAACTGGCGCGCCGCCGGGCCGCCGGCCTGATGGCGCTCGGCGTCGAGCCCGAGCAACGGGTCGCGATCGCCTCCAGCACCCGGATGGAATGGGTCGAGTGCTACCTGGCCGCCGTCCTCGCGGCCGCCGCGACCACCACGATCTACCCGACCACGATCGCCGGCGACGTCGCCTTCATCGTGGCCGACGCCGACGTCCAGGTCGTGTTCGCCGAGGACACGACCCAGCTGGACAAGCTGCGGGAGCACCGTTCCGAGACGCCGTCGCTGCAGAAGGTCGTGCTGATCGACGGCGAGGCCCCGGCCGCGGACGGCGACTGGGTGATCTCGTTGTCAACGCTGGACGAGCTCGGTACGTCGTACCTCGCCGAGAACCCGTCGTCGATCGACGACCGGCTCGCGCAGATCAAGCCCGACCACCTGTGCACGCTGATCTACACCTCCGGCACGACCGGGCGCCCGAAGGGGGTGCGGCTGCCGCACTCCGTGTGGACGTACGAGGGCGCCGCGGTCGAGGGGATCCAGGTGCTCAGCCCGGACGACCTGCAGTTCCTGTGGCTGCCGTTGTCGCACGTGTTCGGCCAGGTGCTGCTCGCCGTACAGTTCCAGATCGGGTTCGCCACCGCGATCGACGGCCGGATCGACAAGATCGTCGAGAACGCGGCCGTCGTCCAGCCCACCTTCATGGCCGCGGCGCCGCGGATCTTCGAGAAGGCGCATGCCCGGATCGTCACCATGATCGAGGAAGAGGGCGGGATCAAGGCCAAGCTCTTCCACTGGGCCTTCGGGGTCGGCGCCCGTGTGTCCGCGCTGCGCCAGGCCGGCAAGGAGCCCGGTGGCGCACTCGGCGCGCAGTACGCGCTCGCCGACAAGCTGGTCCTGTCGAAGATCCGCGCCCGGTTCGGCGGCCGGATCCGCTTCTTCGTCTCCGGCTCCGCAGCCCTCGACAAGCAGCTCGCCGAGTGGTTCCACTCCGCCGGCCTCCTGATCCTGGAGGGCTACGGCCTGTCCGAGACCGCGGCCGGCTCGTCGCTGAACCGCCCCGGCCAGTACCGCCTCGGCAGCGTCGGCCCGATCTTCCCCGCCACCGAGGCCAAGATCGCCGAGGACGGCGAGATCCTGATCAAGGGCCCCGGCGTGATGAGCGGCTACCACAACCAGCCCGAGCAGACCGCCGAGGTGATCGACGCCGACGGCTGGTTCCACACCGGCGACATCGGCCACTTCGAGGACGAGTACCTCTTCATCACCGACCGCAAGAAGGACCTCTTCAAGACCTCCGGCGGCAAGTACGTCGCCCCGCAGGTGATCGAGGGCCGGTTCAAGATGATCTGCCCGTACGTCGGCCAGTTCGTTGTCCACGGCAACAAGCGCAACTTCGTCAGCGCGCTGGTCACGCTCGACCCGGACGCGATCCAGGGCTGGGCCAACTCCAACGACCTGGGTGGCAAGTCGTACGAGGAGATCGTCACCTCGGACGCGGCCCGCACGATGGTCCAGGGGTACGTCGACGAGCTCAACGCCGGCCTGAACCGCTGGGAAACCATCAAGAAGTTCACCATCCTCGACCGCGACCTCACCGTGGAATCCGGCGAGATGACCCCAAGCCTGAAGCTCAAGCGCAAGTACGTGGAAACCCAGTACGCCACCCTCCTCGACAAGATGTACGACTAACCCCACGCGCCCGCTACGCCCGGCTCCTCCGTCGCCGGGCCGCGGGCGCTCCCACCCGCCCATGGGCGCTGCCGCTCGCTTGATTGAAAGCCCTGTGGTGTCGTGTGCTCGTTCTCCGTCAGACGATCGTGATGGGTGTTGTTCCATGCGCCGGCTACGCGGGAGATCTTCGCCGTGTTCGCGGCGGCCTCGCCGGCCGGACGCGAGTGCTGTCGCCAGTAGGGTCCTCCTGTCGGTCGTGAGACGACTCCACCCACAGGTAAACCGTGCGTCTGAACGGTCAGCTCCTGCCCACCCGCACTCAAGACACGACGTAGCCTTGGCAAATGCACAGCGATGTTCGACGGCTGGTGGGGTTGGGGTTGCCTGGGTATGTCGTTGAGACCGTCACGACTCTTGGGGCGGGGCTGGACAACGCGGCCTACGAGGTGAACCGTGAGCTCGTCGTCCGGGTTGCTCGTGAGCCGGGTGTGGTGCGGCGTGAGGCTGAGCTGCTGGAGTGGGTCGGCAAGGTGAGCACGTTGCCTGTGCCTCAGCCGGTCTTCGTCCTGCCTGAGGATGGGTGCCTGGCGTACCGGAAGCTCGACGGGACTCCACTGATCGATCTCCCCCCTGACATCCGATCGCAGTGCGCGGTGCGTGTCGCCGCTGAGCTCGGCGGACTTCTCGCCGTACTGCATGCTCAGGACGTCGAACAGCTCGCCGACCTCGTGGACATCGACGACGAGCCGCTCGACGCCTGGCGCGACGAAGCTGCCGAGAGCTACACCGCCGTGGCATCGGAACTGACGCCCGACACCCAGCGCGCAGTCGAGGCCTTCCTGCAAAGCCCGCTCCCAGCGCCGCCGCCCCGCCTCGTCTACTCACACAACGACCTCGGCATCGAACACGTCCTCGTAAATGCCAGCACGTACGACGTCTCCGGCGTAATCGACTGGACCGACGCCGCAATCTGCGACCCAGCCCGCGACCTCGGCCTAATCCTCCGCGACCTAGGCCCAGCCGCATACAACGAGGCAACGAACCGACTCTCAGCCGCCTACGCCACCGCGAGCCAACTCCCCGCCGACCCAACCGCAGATCGGCCCTCCACCGACGCAGCCGCGCCCCGGTCCTCCGCCGATGCAGCCGCGGGCCGGTTTCCCGCCGATGCAGCCGTGAGCCGGCTTCCCGCCGACGCAACCGCGAATCGGCTCGCTGGCTACGCAGCCGTGAGTCGGCTTCCTGTCGACGAAGGCCTCTTGGACCGCGCTTGGTTTTACGCGCGGTGCTCACTGCTTGAGGATCTGCAGTACGGCCTTGGGGCCGACCGGCCGACGTACGTTGAGAAGTCCCGGCTGGCGGCGGATTGGTTGTTTACCTACCCGACCCCTTGAGGTGAACAGGGCGGCCGATCGCGCTCGCAGCCGGGAGCTCGGACACCCGGCAGGGGCCGTGAACACGTTATCGCCTGTTCACGGTCCCCACTGCCTCGGCTCGGCAACGGGAGTTGGCACGACATGGCGGAAGTCGCTGGAGGGAAAGGCGTGGTGATGTCGCGGAAGGCGTGCGTCGAGGAGCTCGGTCGGCTGGGGAACGTGCATCCGAGTCTGCTCTGGGAGGAGAGGGTTGTCGCGTTCGCGCCGGAGGTTTCGGACTTTGTGGTGACGGTCGACCAGCCCCTCACCGTCATCGTGTCGGTGCGTGACGGGTTTGAGGGTGCTCGGGTGATCGTCGATGAGTTCGTCTTCGAGTACGTGCCGGCCGCGGAGCTTCACGACCTTCTGTCGGCGGTGCTTTCCGGGGCGCGGGAGGTCCACCGGAGGCGGATGGTGGTTCGTTCGCAAGAGCAGCGGTGGGAGTCGTGAGTCACGGGGCTGTAGCGGTGGCTAGGAGGCACCAGGCGGTGTGGGGGATCCATTGTTCGGACCAGCGCCAGCTGTCGGATTCTGGGGCTTCGGGTGGGAGGAAGGCCAGGTCGGACTCGTCCGTCCAGCCGGAGGTGATGCCGTTGAGGATGCCGCCGGGGAGGTTGGGGAAGTCGGGGGAGTAGTCGGCGTTGTTACGGCCGCGGCCCTGGAGCATGCAGGTGTCGAAGCAGGTGCGAGACCTTCGGGCAACGGGATGCGGCAGTACGGCCCACTCGTCCAGCCAGGCACGCGCTCAACCGGCCCAGGCTGCAGCGCCACTTTCCCTCCGGGCCCGAGCAACTCGGCAACGACAAACCCGACGGGAGTCCGAGCGGGGTCGGTCGACAGCGGTGGACTGGGGACGACGGCGATCACGGCTTGGCCGGGGAGGTCGCCGTACCCGAGGTGGGAGTGGAGGATTCCCTCGGCGAGTGGGTGCACGGAGACCATCCAACAGCAGGACCTGCACAGAACCTTCACGAGTCGGGGGCCTCTGGTGGCCAGGTGGGCTCCTACGCTCGGAACGTGGTAGTCGATGGAGCAGGCCGCAGGATCCTCGTGGTCGAGGACGAGCCCGTGATCAACCAGGCGGTGACCGACCGCCTGCGCGGGTCGGGGTACGACGTCGTGCAGGCGTGGGACGGGCCGGGGGCGGTCGAGCAGTTCGCCGCGACCGCGCCGGATCTCGTGCTGCTCGACGTGATGCTGCCCGGGTACGACGGCCACGAGGTCTGCCGGCGCATCCAGGCCGAACGCCCGGTGCCCGTCCTGATGCTGACCGCCCGCGACGACGAGGCGGACATCCTGGTGGGGCTCGGCGTCGGCGCCGACGACTACCTCACGAAGCCGTTCCGGATGCGCGAGTTGGTGGCCCGCGTGGCAGCCCTGCTGCGACGCGTCGACCGCGCCGCCGAGCTGGCCGCCCGCCCGGCCACCGAGGTCGGCGACCTCCACATCGATGCAGCCGCTCGACGAGTCACAGTCGCCGGCACCGAGATCCACCTGACCCCAACCGAGTTCGACCTGCTGCTCTGCCTCGCCGCCAAGCCCGGCATCGTCCTGCCAAGAGAGAACCTGTACGCCGAAGTGTGGGGCTGGCCCGGTGCGTCCGGGACCCGCACTGTCGACAGCCATGTGAAGGCCTTGCGCGCCAAGATCGGCGCCGATCGCGTGCGGACCGTGCACGGTGTCGGCTACGCCCTGGAGCCAGGAGGTACGGCGTGAGCGGCCCGCTGATGGACCAAGTCACGTCGGTCAAGGTCAAGCTCGGCCTGCTCGTCGCCGTCAGCGTGACCCTGGCGTCGATCGTCGCGGCCGTCGGCGCCGTCGCCAACGTGCCCGCCTGGCTCAGCATCCCGGTCACGGTCGCCCTCGCCCTCGGCGTAACTCAACTGCTCGCGGTCGGCATGACGTCGCCGCTGCGCGAGATGACCGCGGCAGCGCGACGGATGGCGCGCGGCGACTACTCCGCCCGCGTCACAGCGACCTCCAGCGACGAGGTCGGTCAGCTGGCCCGGGCCTTCAACCGGATGGCCGAGGACCTGGCCGCCGTCGACCGTCAGCGCCGCGAGCTCGTGGCGAACGTGAGCCACGAACTGCGGACGCCGCTGGCCGCACTGTGCGCCGTACTCGAGAATCTCGTGGACGGCGTCGCCGAGCCGGATCCGGTGGCGTTGCGCACGGCGCTCGACCAGGCGGAACGTCTGTCCGCCCTCGCGTCCGACCTGCTCGACCTTGCCCGCGTCGACGCCGGCCACGCCACACTCCATAGCACGCAGGTCTCCGTCTCGGAACTGCTCGACCAGGCCGTCGCCGAAGCCCGAGTGGCGAGCCGTGAGGTGCGGTACGACGTGTCCGTCAGGCCGGCCGACTTGACGGTCAAGGCAGACGCCGCGCGACTGCACCAGTTGATCGCCAACCTGCTCGACAACGCGTCCCGGCACAGTCCGACCGGCGGCGTCGTCCGGATCACCGCCAACGCAACGACCACGGGTTGGCGTTTGGAGGTCGCGGACGACGGGCCGGGTATCCCGGTCGCCGATCGGGATCGCGTCTTCGAACGGTTCGGCACGCTGACCGAAGCCGAGGGCGGCGGCGGGACCGGGCTCGGTCTCGCGATTGCCCGCTGGGTGACCGATCTGCACGGCGGCGGCATCCACTTCGTCGACCCGGCGCCAGGTAGCAACGGCGCCCGCGTCCGCGTCGACCTCCCCCGTGAACCACGGCGACACACTGCCGACCCACCGCGCGAACCAAGGCAACACATCCCTGCTGTCACGAAGAAACCACAGGAGCCAGTCATGACGAAGCCAGTCGACACTCCCAAGCCGGCACCCGCGCCACCGCCCACACCCGGGCCCGCGGCGCGAGCACCGGAGTCCGGGATGGACATGCTGTTCGGCAGGTTCTGGCCGGAGGCAGGCGTCCCAGGCAACGTACGTGCGGTGCTGTACTGCCTGGGAGTCGGCGTCCTGGCCGCTGTCATCCTGCCGTTCCGCGATCTCGGCCTCGGCACGTTCGTCGTACTGCTGGCTGCCGGCGGCGTGATCCTGGGCTTCAGCGTCAACCGCAAGTCCCGGTTCACCCAGGCCTGTGCCGCGCTCTGCGTGCTGCTGGCCGGAACAGCCGTACTGCGGGACGCCGAGTGGATCGTTGTCCTCTGCCTGCTGGCAGGCGGAGCCGTGTGCATGGCCGGGCTGGTGAACGGTCGCACCGTGCCGGCCTTCGTCCTGGCCGGCATCTCCTGGCCGCTCGCTGGGCTGCGCGGTCTGCCGTGGCTGGGTCGCTCAGCACAGGCCGTCAAGGGCCTGCGGACGAGTGCCGCGGCGCTGCGGACGATCCTGTGGTCGCTGCTAGCGGTCGTGGTCTTCGGACTCCTGTTCGCCTCGGCCGACGCAGTCTTTGCGGAGTGGGCGGGTGCAGTCGTCCCGGACCTGGAGCTCGACTCGTTCGTACTGCGTGCCTTCGTGACTGTGGCTGTCGGTGGCGTCGTACTGGCAGCGACGTACCTCGGACTGAATCCGCCCAACGTCGAGACCGGTGGCGGACCGGTGCGGCCAGTTGCACGTCGCTACGAGTGGCTAGTACCCGTGCTGCTCGTGGACGCGGTGTTCCTGGTCTTCCTGGCTGCACAGGCCACTGCGAACTTCGGCGGACACAAGTACCTCGAGCGCATCACCGGTCTCACCTACGCGGAGTACGTCCACCAAGGCTTCGGCCAACTCACCGTCGCCACCGCACTGACGCTGCTCGTAGTGTGGGCAGCCGCACGGAAGGCACCGCGTGCCACAGCCGCCGACGTGGTGTGGTTGCGCGTGTCACTCGGCCTGCTGTGTCTGCTGACGCTGGTAGTGGTCGCGTCCGCGCTCTACCGGATGCACGTCTACCAGGAGGCGTACGGCTTCACTGAGCTTCGCCTGCTCGTGGACGTCTTCGAGGGCTGGCTCGGTCTGCTCGTGCTCGGTGTGATGGTGGCCGGCGTGACCATGAAGGCGAGCTGGCTACCGCGGGCCGCGCTGCTCAGTGGCGCCAGCCTCCTGCTCGGGCTCGCGCTGCTCAACCCGGATGCCTGGATCGCCCAGCGCAACATCGACCGGTACGCCGACACCGGCAAGGTGGACTGGGTTCACCTCGAAGGGCTGTCCGATGACGCCGTACCGGTGCTGGCCACGCTTCCGGACGACGTGGCCGGGTGCGCGATCGGCGATCGCCGGCCCAGCGACGACGACTGGCTCGAGTGGAACCTCGGCCGCCACCGCGCGAACCCGCTGATCGTCTCCGAACCCACCGCCGAACCCGGCGCCTGCCTCAGCAGACCGGCCGGCTGACCCTGCCGTTGCCGACAGCACGCTTCCGGCCGAGGGCCGTGAACAGGTGAACGCCTGTTCACGGCCCTCACTGTGTGTACCGCCTCGTATCCGCACCCATCCGTTGGCCTGATCGCTTCGAATTAGCCCTATCCCCGCGCCGGTCGGGTGCCGCATCATCGAGGCTGGGCTGGTTTTGTCATCGATGTCACAGCACTGAAACTGACTGATCAGTCAGTCACTTTGTTACGATCGTCGTGGGATCAACAGGACATCCCTTTCGATGGGGGAGCGAGGTGCCGCGATGGCGCTGGCTGATGTGAAAGGCACTCGTCGGGGACGACGCCGACGGGAGGACTCGAGGCTGGCCGACCATGTCGACCGGCTGGGGGAGGAGCATCCGCCGATCCCCCTGGACAGCGTCGACTACACGATGAAGGATCCGGACCTGCTCGTCGAGCGGTTCGGCTCGGTGCTGTCGTACATGTCGCGGGTCGAGCTCGAGGTCGAGCGGAACGTGCTCGAGCTGAACATCCTGCTACCGGACCCGCCGGAGGTCGACCGGCACTTCTACGCCGACGTGTGGCTCCCGCAGGAGACCCACCACGGGCTGATCCTCGACCGGGTCCAGGTGCTGGCCGGTCTGGACGCGTCCGAACCCAACCTGACCGACGTGTCGTTCAAGCTCAAGGTGCTCGGTGCGCTCGGGCGGGTGAGCGCCGTGCAGGACGTGAGCCGGATGCTCTACTACCTGACCGGGCTGGCCACCGAGCGGTCCGCAGTACTTGCCTACAACAAGCTTCACTCCGGCCTGACGGAGCTCGGCGAACGGGCCATCGCCGCCACCGTCGTCGCGCCGATCAAGCGGCAGGAGCCGGGACACTTCGCCTATTACCAGATCGCCGCCCGCCAGCTCTGGTCACAGCTGGGGTCCTGGCAGAAGTGGCTGGTCCGCACGTTGCGGAAGAAGACGTTCGGCCCGGTCGGGGTCGACACCCCCCAGCAGCGGGTGGAGTTCGGCCACGTGATGCAGGGGCTGGACATCGTCAGGCCCGGCGACGAGACCGAGCTGCGGCACTACGCGACCCAGATCGGACGGGTCGAGCACGAGTTGCTGTGGGCGCACCGGCAAGGGCTGAAGGTGCCGGACTACGTATTCAAGGCCCTCCGGCGCGCCGCCGGGGCTGCCGCGGACCTGAAGGGGGATCGCCGGCCCGCCGTTGGACGGAGCCGACCATGACCGCGCCGGCCGCCGCCCGCGCGAGTAAGCGCCAGGTCATCATCGAGACGGCCGAGCGCCTCTTCGCCGAGCACGGGTACGACGCCACGTCGACAGCGCGGATCGCCAACGAGGCCGGCGTACCGACGGGCCTGGTGTTCTACCACTTCGCGACCAAGCTCGACCTGCTGCTGGCGATCGTCAACGAGCGGCCGACGCCCAGCGCCGTACTGCGTTCCGCATCGAAGGGACGGTCGGTTCGCGGGCGGCTGCGGACCGTCGTGACGATGATGGCCGACGAGCTGGAGCACAACCGCGCGGCCCGGATCATCGTGTTCCGGGAGGCGCAGGCGCGGCCCGAGATCGCGGCCCGGGGCGCCGAGTTGTTCGCCGAGGCGACCGCGACCGTGGCCGACGTACTGAGCGGAGCCGACGACATCGTCGCCGATCCGGCCCGGGTGCGGACGGCGGCCGAGCTCGTCGTCAGCCGGGTGTTCCTCGACATCGTGGCGCTCGGTCAGCCCGACACCGCGGCGAAGCGGCACGCGGCGATGATCGAACTGGTCGCGGCGTCGCTCACCAAGCCGGAGGTGCCGACGGCGCGAGGCCCGGTCTGACCGAGCCTCGCACCGATCTGGTCAGGCCCAGGGATCGAACGGGATCCCGGCGGGCTTCGAGGCGTTCAAGAGCGACCGGAACCGGTCGTCCTTGTCGGTGATCTTGATGGTTGCCGCGCCGAAGTTGGCGTTCATCAACTGCTCACGCAGCGAGCTGCTGGGCCAGCCGTTCCAGCCGACCAGCGGCGGGTAGCGCCAGTTGTGGTAGTGGTTCTCCGGCGGCTCGTCGTTGCTGTTGGCGAGCCGGAAGAAGTGCGTGCTGGCGCCGTCCTTGTGGTAGACGACTTTCGGGTGGGTGCCGTCGAAGCGGACCTGGGACCGCGGGTAGGTCACCTGGCTCGCGTGCTGCGTCGTGGTGACGAACTCAACCTGGTTGGCGGCCTGGTTGATCCACGAGATGACGTGCTCGAAGTCGTGCCGGTGACCGCCGAGACTGCTGCCCGGCAGCGCCTGGTCCTTCTCGAAGTAGCTGGCGTACACCACCGCGCACCAGCCGTTGTTGCACTTCGAGCGCGCGTAGGTCTGGGAGTTGTCGAGGTCGGACTGGTCCCGGCAGTTGCCGTTGACCGCGCCGGTCGGGTTGAGGCCGGGGTTGAGCGTGCCGTCGGCGCCGATCGCGGGCGTGGCGTAGCAGCCGTCGGTGTCGTAGTCGTAGGCCGGCGAGAACGACTGCTCGTACCCGTCGGCGTTCTGCGGGAGGCCGGGCGGCGGAACGGCGTACGCGACTGTGGCCGAGGTGACCAGCAGTGCAGCGGTGCCGAGTACGACGCCGAGCGTACGGCGGAACCGCCGGCGTCGAGGAGATGGGGCGGACTCGGACATGCTTCGCTCCTTCAGGAACGTTCGGATCCCGCCGGCGTGCGGCGGGATCCCGGGGCGGAGACAACGACTCGACGATGACAGGTCAGCCGCACCGGCGCACATACGTCACGTGCCTACAGATTGACGTTGCGTGAACAGGAAGTCCCTGCGGGCCTGCCGGTTTCGAGGCAGAGACAAACTCGCGATCGGCTGCGTACAGTAAAAAGATTCGGAGATGGGGTCCGAGCCCATGCAGTCTGCGCCCGTCAGTCGCTGCCGCCCCCGTGTGCTCGGTGGTCAGAGGGAGGAGCAGCGCTGTGGTGCGCTTCAGTTACGTCCAGCTCCCCGACTATCCGCTCGTGGACTGTATCGACATGATCAAGACCGCGGACGAGTTGGGCTTCTACGCCGCCTACAGCGTGGACGAGACCTGGCACAAGGACATGTGGCTGCTGTTCGCGGCAGCCGCCGACAAGACGAAGAACATTCGTCTCGGCCCCAACGTCACCCACGTGATCCTGCGGGAGCCGACGCACATCTGCCAGATGCTCGCCACGCTCGACGAGCTGTCCGGCGGCCGCGCCGAGGCGGTGGTCAGCTTCGGCAACCTCGGCCTGCTCGAGCAGTACAAGATCGACCTGAAGCCGCTGAAACCGTTGTCGCGCGTCCGCGAAGGGATGGAAGTGATGCGCCGCTTCCTCGCCGACGGCGCGATCACCTTCGACGGCGAGTTCTTCAAGTACAGCGGGCTGTTCACCTTCGCCCGCCCGGTACAGGAGAAGATCCCGCTGAAGATGGGAGCGATGGGCGGCCCGCGATCCTTCGAGCTCGCGGGGGAGATCGCCGACGGGATGCACCACGCGTGCGGCTACTCCCGGGAGAACTACGAGTACATCGCCGAGCACGTGAAACTCGGCCTGGACAAGTCCGGCCGGACGCTGGACGACTTCGACCTGGGCGCCTGGGTGGTGTTCGCGGTCGCCGAGGACTCCGAGGCGGCCAAGCGGGCGGCGCGGATCATGGTCGGCTTCTACATCTCGTCGATGCCCGCCAACCAACTCGCCCGGCACGGCCTGAACCGCGACGACCTGCAGCCGATCATCGACGCGCTCGGCGCCGGTGAGATCGACCGGGCCATCGAGCTGACCTCGCCGGAGCTGGCCGCGACCCTGTCGGTGTCCGGGACCCCGGAGGAGTGCGTCGCGAAGCTGAAGAACGACATCCTGCCGACCGGCGTCAACCACATCATCGCCGCCATCACCGACCCGATGATGGTGAAAGCCTTTAGCGGCAAGGAGATCGAGGGCGTTCCCGACGTACAAGGACAGCTCAGACTCATCCACGACAAGGTGATGCCCGAACTCGGATAGGACGCCGCATGACCACCGAAGCCGATGACCTTCGGCAGGATTTCGTGAAGCAGTGGCGTGACCCGGCGTACGGCTGTTTCAGCTCGGGTCACAAGTTCTGCCGCAACGTCTGCCCGGTCATGCAGGTCACGCAGAACGAGAACTACTCGCCGACCGCGTTCCACGCGAACATCGTCGCGATGGAACAGGGCGCGCTGACCGTCGCCGACGTCGCCGAGGACTACGTGCACTGCACCCAGTGCGGCGCCTGCGAGCTGCGCTGCCCGAACACCTTGATGGCCGGCGAGTTCTACCGTGCCCGGACCCGGACGGTGGACGTCGTCAAGGCGATGCGGGCGCTCGCGGTCGACTCCGGAGTCGAGCAGCCGAACTGGAAGCGCTGGGTCGAGGCGACGGTGGACCGCAAGAACGAGCCCGTGCTCGACGTCCCGGTCGCGCAGGAGAACGTCGCGCGCTGGGCGGACGGGCTCGGCCTCGAGGTCGGCGGCGAGACCGTGCTGTTCGTGGACTGCGAGGCGGCGTTCTACCGGACGGCGCTGCCTCGCGCGGTCGCCCAGATCCTGCAGCAGGGCGGGGTCGAGTTCGGGCTGATGAAGGAACAGTGGTGCTGCGGCGGCCCGGCGGCCGAGATGGGGTATGTGGCGCGGTCGCGCGAGTTCGCCGAGCACAACGTGGCCGACTGGCGCAGTATCGGCGCGAGCCGGATCGTCACGCTCGATCCGCACGACTACATCACGTTCACCGAGGACTATCCGCGGTACTTCGGCGCGGACTACGAGTTCGAGATCGTGCACATCACCGAGCTCGTGGCGTCGTTGATCCGGGACGGGAAGCTGACGTTGACCGTGCCGATCGAGCGGGTGGCGACGTACCACGACCCCTGCCGGCTGAACAAGCGCAAGGGGATCCACAAGTCGCCGCGCGAGATCCTGCGGGCGATCCCGGGCCTGGACTTCCGCGACGTCGACCACGTCACGCAGTGGTCGTACTGCTCGGGCGCGGGCGGCGGGCTGGCGATCGAACGACCCGAGATCACCGCTGCGATCAGCGCTTCCCGTCTCGACCGCGCCGCTGCGCTGGACGTCGACCTTCTCGTCAGCGCGTGCGTCTGGTCGGAGCGTCCACTGGCCGCGGCCGGCTCGGCGCTTGAGCCGCAGATCGAGGTCCGCGACCTGATGGAGCTGGTTGCGGAGTCAGCCGGGGTGAAGCCATGACGACGACGGCGATCTCCGACGCGCTGTACGACGAACTGGTCGGGATCCTCGGCCCCGACGGAGTACTGACGGACAAGCCGGCCCGGTGGAACCGGACGCGGACGCCGGCGCCGTTCCCGGTGCACCGGTGGGCCGAGTACGTGCCGGATGTCGTCGTACTGCCTCGCACCACCGCGGAGGTCGCGGAGATCGTTCGGCTCGCGAACCGCACCGGCATCCCGGTCGTGCCTCGTGCGGCCGGGACCGGGCTGACCGACGGGGCCACGCCGCTGAAGGGCGGCATCCTGCTCGACGTCAAGCGGATGAACGCGGTCCTCGAGATCGACCTCGAGGACCGCACGGTCACCGTGCAACCCGGCGTCAACATGCTGAAGCTGAACGAAGTGCTGCAGCCGTACGGCGTGATGTACCCGGACAACCCGGCCAGCTACCCGTGCTCGATGGTCGGCGGGCGGATCGGGACCAGCGGGTGGTCGTTGATCGGTGCTCGTTACGGACACACTCGCGATCTCGTCTGCTCGATGGAAGTGGTGCTGCCGACCGGCGACGTCGTACGGGTTGGCGAGGGCGGCGGCCGGAAGTTGCGCAAGGCATCTACCGGGTTCACGTTGAAGCCGCTGTTCATCGGTCACGAGGGCACGCTCGGGGTGGTGACCGAGGCGACCCTCGAACTCGTGCCGCGCCCGCAGGTCGAGTTTGCGGCGTTCTTCGGGTACCGCGACTATCAGGCCGCTTGGGAGAGCACTGGCGCGCTGGCGAAGTCCGGCTTCGCGACGCTGGCCGGGGTGGTGCTGTTCGACGAGTGGAAGCTCGCCTATCTGCGGCGCGACGACGAGGCGTACATCGAGCAGCCCGACTGGTTGAAGAGTGTCGTCGCGGTCGCGATGTACGGGAACGAAGTCGAGGTCGTCCCGGCCGCGCGGGAGATCATGCGGATCGGCCGGTCGTCGGGCGGCACGTACCTCGGCGACGAGGTCAGTCAGGGTGACTGGGCTGCCCGCCACGACCGGTACGCCATCCCGCTGCACGGCCGGCTGCGTACCGGCGAGGTGGTGCCGATGTCGTGGCACTGTGAGGACGCGGCGCTGAACTACAGCGTCCTGCCGCGGGTACGCGAGGAGTGGCACGCGATCGCCGACCACTACATCCGGCGGTACGGCGTCTTCGACGACTGGGGGATCTTCGCCTACACCAACGGCGCGTACAAACCGTGGGGCGACTACCTCGTCGAGATCGACATCGGGATCTGGGAACAGAAACTCGACGACGAGATGTGGGAAGCCTGGCTGAACTGCAAGCGCGAGATCACCGAGGTGACCCTGAAGTACGGCGGCTCGATCAGCGCCTGCCACGGCGCCAGCCGGGCCGGCGACGTGGAGTACGTGCCGCAGGAACTCGGCGGCTCCTTCGAGGTGATGAAGAAGATCAAGCGCGCGCTCGACCCCCAGAACGTGATGAACCCCGGCAAGTACCTGCTCGACCAGGCCTACGAGGACCTCTGATGTTCGGCTTCCGGCTCTCCGCCCAGAAACCCCCCGACGCCCGCCGCATCACCGACGACGTCGTGATGCGCTACGACCACGTCTACGAGGTCGACCCCGCCAAGATGTCGATCTTCCTCCAGCAGGACATCCCCGCCTGGGACACCCACCGCATCATCGACAGCCGCTGGGACCACCTGGCCTGGATGCACCAACACTTCGCCGACAAAGTCCTCGGCATGTCCGACCTAGGCCTGAACGAAGACGGCACCGAAAAGTAGTCCTCCCCACGCGCCCGGCCCGCACGGCTCCTCCGTCGCCGTGCTCGCCGTCGCTCCCGCCCGCCCGTCGGGCGCGTGCTGCCGCCCGCTTTGTTCGACCGCCCCGTGGCGTCGCCTGCCTGTGCGTCGTGAGCCGGCTCGTGGACCGTGTCGCCTCCCGTGCTACGTCACGGCGGCTCGTTGCTCTGCGACGGACGGAGGGATAACCCCACGTGATGTGCCTTCTCCTGCAGCACACCAGCGGAGATGGCACAACACGAGGGGATAACCCGGGATCTGTCCTCTGGGGGTGCCGCGGCATTTGGGGAAGGATCTCCTGCGGCTTGAGGTGCGAAACGCTCCCCGGCTCGCGCTCGCCACCACCCGGCCGACTGAGTGTGCCCATGTCGGCGAAGCTGATTCAGCCGCCCTCCGCGGTACTCCGCGCGGACCGCGGTTCGGTTGCCCTCGTCGCGTCGTTCAGCCAGGTCAGGAACCCACCGGCTGTTGCGTAGTGAGCGATTCCTGCGCGCCGTGGCGCCCACGTCGCGGTCGCGGTCGGGCCGGGCAGCGCGGCGCTCAACGCGAACAATCGGTTGCGGTGTGGCTTCGTGAGGCGAGGCCACGTGGCGCGGCGTCGTACTGGAGGTGGCGGCCATAAGGTGAGGTCACGGGACAGGACCTGGGGGCGAGATGGACAGCGGGACGCGCGGTGAGTTGCTCGGGTGGTTGGCAGCGGCGGTTGGGGGTGTAGCGAACGGGCACCCGACGCGCGTCGCCTTGGACGGGGTGCCTGCCGCGGGGAAGACCACGTTGGCGGACGAGTTGGCCGTCGTACTGCGTGCGGACGGGCGGGAAGTGGTCCGTGCCACGATCGAGGACTTTCTGACCCCGCGCTCAGTGCGTTACCGGCGCGGGGAAGACTCCGCGGAGGGCTGCTATCACGACAGCTTCGATTTCGAGGCGATGCATCGCGTGCTGCTCGATCCGTTGGGCCCGGGTGGAGATCGGAAGGTTCGGACGGCGGTCTACGACAAGCTCACGGACACCGCGCGGGTCGAGCCGATGGTGACAGCGCCGGCCGATGCCGTGCTGCTGTTCGACGGGGTGTTCCTCATGCGACCGGAGCTGGTCGAACGGTGGGATCTGCGGATCTTCGTGTCCGCCGCGTTCGAGAAAACGCTGGACCGGGCCCGCACCCGCGACCGGACCACGACGAAGTCCGCCGGCGAGGTCGAGCAGCGGTACCGCAGTCGGTACATCCCGTCCCAGCAGTTCTACTTCGACACAGTCCGCCCGACCGAGCACGCCGACGTCATCGTGCACAACGACGACCCCCAGCGGCCGTCTTGGGAAGCCCGACCACTCACCCGAGGTCCGCGGCCATGACCGCCCCTCGCTTCATCCACCATCTCGGGGTCTTCGCCGGCGACTTCGCCGCAAGTGAGTCCTTCTACACCGCTGCCCTCGCCGCGCTCGGGATTGACGCCGGGTACCGCACCGACACGGTCGCCGAGTACTGGATTCCCGGACACGACACCCCGAGCCTCTCGCTGGAAACGGCGCCGACGAGCACGGAGGTCACCCGAGGCCTCCATCTCGCGTTCGAGGCTGCAGATCGGACCGCCGTGGACGCCTTCCACCGGGCGGCAGTCGCGGCAGGTGGGACCTCCCGGCACGAACCGCGGCACTGGCCCGAGTACCGAGCGTACGCCGCCTTCGTCAGTGACCCGGACGGCAACAACGTCGAGGCCCTGGTCAAGGACACCGACACCCCCTGAAAGGCAGGCGGGTGGGGAGACCCGGCCCGCGGTCCACGCCGCACTCCCCACGCCACCGATGCCGCTGAGACGGCCGTCACGCACGGGCGGACCCGCGCGCGACTCTGCGTAACCCCTTCTCGCGTGGCGAGCCAGTACCCACGACTTCCGGCGTACATGCTTCGAATTCCGAACTGGCATCGAATCCAGGTCGAGCGCCGGGAGTGGTCCAGGTGGTGGGACGAATCGCCGGTGGGGGTGTACGGCGGGACCGGGGTTGGCAAGGTATGTCGGGAACGTTTCCACCTACTGGTGTTCAGCGAGGAGGCACGGATGTCGACGCCGCTGAAGGTTGCGGTTCTGGGGTTTTGGCATGTTCATGCGGGGGACTACGCGCGGCAGGCTCAGGCGCATCCTGGGACCGAGCTCGTCGCGGTGTGGGACGAGGACGTGGAGCTCGGGCAGGCGGGGGCCGATCGGTTCGGGGTGCCGTTCAGCACGGACCTCGACGCGGTGCTGGCGGACGTCGACGCGGTGGTGATCACGACGGCGACCAACGAGCACCGCGACATCATGGTCAAGGCGGCGAACGCCGGCAAGCACATCTTCACCGAGAAGTTGCTCGCGCCAACCGTGGCCGAGGCGGAGGAGATCCTCGCGGCGGCCGACGCGAACGGGGTCAAGGTGGTGGTCTCGCTGCCGCGGCTGTCGCACGGGTACACGCAGGCGATCAGCGTGGTGCTCGCGAGCGGCGAGCTCGGGCAGCTCACCTACGCCCGGGTGCGGCTGTCGCACGACGGCGCCGTACCGAGTGATGGCGGCGACGGCTGGCTGCCGCAGCGGTTCTTCGACCAGAAGGCCGCGATCGGGGGCGCGCTCACCGACCTCGGCTGCCATCCGGTCTACCTTGTGCAGTTGTTCCTCGGCACCGATCCCGACACCGTCGATGCGACGTACCGCTCGGTGAACGGCCGCGGGCTCGAGGACAACGCCGTCGTCACGATTGGTTACCGGGACCAGAAGATCGGCGTGATCGAAGCCGGCTTCACCAGCCGGAACCCGTTCACGATCGAGATCTTCGGTACGGCGAGCAGCCTGACGTACACCGAGTCCGGCAACGAGCTCCGGGTCGGGGACCGGCAGGTGCCCGTGCCCGAGCACAGCCCGGACCCGTTCGCCCAGTGGGTCGACCACATCACCAATGGCTCCCGCGCCGACGAGAACCTGTACCGCGCGGTCGAGCTGACCCGCCTGGTCGCCGCCGCCAACGAAGCGGCCGACACGGGCCGAACCATCTCCTACGGAGGCTGATGTCCATGCCAGAGATCAAGGTCGGGCTGATCGGCGGCGGCGGGATCGCGGGCGCCCACATCCGCGGGTACCTCGAGCACGCCGACCGGATCGGCATCACCGCCGTGGCCGACGCGGTGGAGGAGACGGCTGTTGCGCGTGGCAAGGAGCTGGGCGCGACGCCGTACGTCGACTATCGCAAGCTGCTCGAGACCGAGAACGTCGACGCGGTCGACATCTGCCTCCCCCACCACCTGCACCGGGACGCGATCGTCGCGGCGGCCGAGGCGGGCAAGCACATCCTGTGCGAGAAGCCGCTGTGCCTGACCGCCGACGAGGCCGCGGACGTCCGGAAGGCGGTCACGGACAACGGCGTGACGCTGATGTGCGCGCACAACCAGCTGTTCATGCCGGCCGTGGCGAAGGCGAAGGAGCTGCTCGAGGCCGGGACGATCGGGACCGTCTACGAGGTGCGTACGACGGACAGCTTCTACAACAACTTCGATCCGAGCTCGATGGGCTGGCGGGCGAGCAGCAAGACGAGTGGCGGTGGCGAGCTGATCGACACCGGGTACCACCCGACGTACCTGATGCTGCACCTCGCCGGCGGCATGCCGGTCGAGGCGACCGCGATGCTGTCGACGCACCGGCTGAAGTTCATGGACGGCGAGGACTCGGCGCAGGTCCTGATCCGCTTCGACAACGGCGTCGTCGGGCAGATGGTGACGAGCTGGGCGTACCAGCCGGCTGACTCCACTGAGCGGTTCTCCGCGGTTGGTGAGCTCGGAGCGCTGCACAGCGACGGGAACTCGGTCACGTACCGGCTGCAGTCCGGTGAGACCGAGACGATCGCGCTCGAGCCGGTCGACACCTTTGCCGCGGAGATCGGGCATTTTGCCGACTCGCTCCTTGGCAAGACCCGGCCGATCCACACCGAGGAGGAGGGCATCGCCGTACTCGGGATTCTCTTGGCTGCGTACGAGGGGGCGCGCACGAAGACCATCGCACCGGTGCTTCAGATCCCGTAATCGCGTCGGCCGCCGCCGACCCGCGCTTCAGCCGGGTCGACGGCGGTCGGTTGCAGTTGGCCGGGGTTCAGCGGCGGTCGGAGTGGCCGAGGGAGCGGTCGGGGGCGACTCGGTCGCGGACGAGTTGCTTGAGGTGGGCGATCTCGGGGAAGCCGTTCTCGGCCTTGCGGGACCAGAGCGTCTCGCCGTCGAGGCGGACCTCGAAGACGCCGCCGGTGCCGGGGATCAGCGCGACCTCGCCGAGCTCGGTGGTGAATGTGGTCAGCAACTCCTGCGCCGTCCAGGCTGCCCGCAGCAACCACCGGCACTGCGTGCAGTACTCGACTTCCACCCGCGGCTCTCTCGTCACGCCGACCAGTATCGCCGTCGCCCACCCGGCCCGTGCCTGCTGTGATGTGGGTCACTCACGCCCATTAGTTACGTTGAGGTGCCTGGTTACCGATGGTGACCATGGAGTCGTATCTACATCTTGAAGGAGATGACAGTGGACTCCACACTCGCGGTAGCCCGGAAGTACGTCGATGCCGTGGCCGCCAAGGATTTCGGAACCGTCGCCGGCCTGCTCGCCGACGACATCGTCTGGCACCAGCCGGGCGCGAACCAGCTCTCCGGCACGCATCGCGGCCGCGCCGCCGTCGACCAGTTGCTGGGAGCAATGATGACGATCAGCGAGGGGACGTTCGACCTGTCGGTGGTCGGCGTACCGATGGTGAACGGCGACCACGCCGCCATCCCTGTGCATTTCGCCGGGAAGCGCGCCGGGGCCGAGCTCGGTGGGGACGGCGTCGACGTACTGCGCATCGACGGCGACCGGATCGTGGAGGTCCGGCTGTTCTCGACTGACCAGGACAACGAGGACGCGTTCTGGGGCGCCGGCTGAGAATTGTCGGTGCGGTCTGGTCAGATGATGAGCATGGCTGACCACCCGGCGTTCAACGTGCTGCTCGCGACCTGCCCGTCGCGTACGTCGCTCGCCCGCATCGCCAACAAGTGGACGGCGATGGTGGTGATCGTGCTGAGCGACGGCCGGAAGCGGTTCGGCGACCTGCGCACGGCGGTCGAAGGCATCAGCAGCAAGGTCCTCACCGAGACCCTACGCGACCTGGAACGCGACGGCCTGGTCGAACGCCACGCCTACGCCGAAATGCCACCCAGAGTCGAATACGAACTAACCCCCCTCGGCCGCACCCTCCACGCTCCCCTCCAAGCCCTCAGCCACTGGGCAGAACAACACACAGAAGAAGTCCAAACCGCCCGCCAAACCTACGACGCCCGCGATTGACCTTCCGGGCAAGCCGTTCCCACGCACGGTTACGCCAGCCGACCGCGACAGGCGAACACGTGACCACGGAGATGTGGTGAACCCCAGACCGGCAAACTGTCGGCACGCACTGGGAGGGTCTGAGGCATGACTGTCCTCGTCCCGCCTCGTCTCATGCCTGGTGATCGGGTTCGGGTGGTGTCTCCGGCGAGCACACCTGAGCGCGAGTTCGTCGCGCGTGGGGTCGAGCTGCTGACCGGCTGGGGTCTGCAGGTCGAGCTCGGGCGGCACGTGTTCGACAGTGTCGGCTATCTCGCGGGGACCGACGAGGACCGGCTCGCGGACCTCAACGATGCGTTTCGGGATCCAGGAGTGCGCGCCGTGTTCACGACCCGCGGCGGCAAAGGCGCCTACCGGATTAGCGATCAGCTCGACTTCGACGCCGTACGACGAGATCCGAAGCCGCTGATCGGGTTCAGCGACATCACCGCCATCCACCTGACCCTCTGGAAGGAATGCCAGCTGGCCGGGATCCACGGACCGTTCGCGGACGAGTCCGTCCGGCAACTGCTGATGACGACTGACGAGATCGTCGTGAAGCAGGACCCCAAGGAGCCGACGGCCGAACTCACCGTCGGCGAGCCCGCGACCGGCTTCCTCATGGGCGGCAACCTCAACACGATCGCCCATGCCGTCGGCAGCGACCTCCCCAGCCTCGACGGCGCCATCCTCCTGATCGAGGACAACCTCACCACCGGCCTAGGCGCAATCGACCGCCAACTGACCCAACTGCTCAAATCCGGCCGCCTCGACGGCCTCCGAGCCATCGCACTAGGCCAATTCAACGGCTTCGAAAACACCCAAACCAACGGCTGGTCCCTGACCGACGTACTGCGAGACCGCCTCGACCAACTAGCCGTCCCCGTCCTAGCCGGCCTCCCAATCGGCCACCGCCCCCGGCCCACCCCAGTCCCCCTGGGCACCCTCGCCACCATCGACCCACCCGCAGGAACCCTCACGATCGCGGCCGCTGTGCGATGACGATGGCGGTCTGCGCAGGGCCGCTACCCCAGACAAATCCAATCTGGTCACTTCACCAGGTCGACTCGCTCGGCTGCCGTGGCGCCGCGCCAACCGTAGTCCGGGAACTCCGCGCGGAGGACCTTCAGTGGCACATTGGAGATCGTCTCGTACTTGTCAGGGTCTCGCGTGAATGAGTTGGCCAGGTTCGCGAGAAGGTAGTGCAGATGTGCGGCCTGCTCGTCCGTCAGGCCGCTGACTCGCAGTGAAAACTTGTGCTTCCGGCGTGGCATGGATCGTCCTTTCACGGGGGAGACAGCAGGTTGTCGCGTCGCACGAATTCGGGTTATCGAAGTCAGTTCGTGCCCGGAGTTGGTGCGGGGCGAGGTGCCGACCCGTTCATTTTCTGGCGGGCAACGAGCCCAGGAGCATGAGATCACGGGTCAGGGCGTCGATGTCACGCCCGACCGCCTGGTAACGCTGCATGAGCTCAACGGGCTCACCCCTGGTTGCCCAAGCCGTTCCATTAGACGTCTCGAAGGCCAGCATCAGGCCAGGTCGCCTGCACATCCAGAAGCGATAACCTGGCTGGCCGAACAAGTCAGCGGGCTGTGGGCGACGAACCTCGGCTCCGATCGGGAACATGTCAAGCCAACTCGCTGGCCCTCCGCCGTATCCCGCGGTGTCGATGTAGCCCATCTCGATCTCAGGCGAATGCAGGGTCATGAAGGAGGTCGCGGCGATTCCGGCCAAGGTCCTGTAGACGAGTGTTGTTGGCGTGCTAGCCGGTACCCTCTGCACGAGCGGCAAGCCGGCGGCCGACTCCAACCACTCCAGAAACGCGCGCGGGTCGTGAGCCAGGTAATCCACCCATGGAGTCGGTGCCCAATCGACATCGGACTGGTCATGGCGTCCATGGATCTGGATGGTGCCCTGGCGATTGAGCATGAGTTCGAGACCTGCGTCGGACCGCAGCGCAAGCACGTCGTAGAGGCCGCCGCCCGGATGCTCACGAGTCACTCGAACGACTCCAGGATGCCGACGGGCCAACTCACTCGCCAGGCGCCAGGATGCTGCCTCGACAACCGTCGAGTTGAGCGCGGCGGGTTCGGCCCGTGACCGTCGGGCTGAGGACCCGATCGCGTCCGATGTCTCATGCAGTCGCACCGCCGCGACTGCATGCGCACCGCTGCGCGGCAGGTCTGTGAGCGCAACCGCTGTGGCAGGCTCGGTCGAAGACTCAAACCGCGCGGTCTCTGCTGACGACTCCTGACTGTTGCTCTCCGATCGGAGAGCATTACTCAACTCGGCGAGGGCGCTTTCGGCGAAGTGATCGGTCCACTTGCGCGGGCCATGGAAATTGGGATGACGTGCAACCGCGACAACGCGATCCCTACCGGCGACAGCAACGCGAGTCGCGGTCCAGTAGGCGAGGTCGCCGCTCGTGTGCTCGCAAATCGCAACGCGTGCATGCTCGCCGAGCACCACGACGACTGTCGCGGGCGACACTTCAAGAATCGCTCGGAGCCATCGGTTCGAACAACGTTGACGGGCGTGCTGAACGCCCTTTTCGGAGTGACTCTTGCAGTGCACGACCTCGGTCATTGCGTAATCCACGCCCGGCCGCACGGCTCTTTGAAAGAGAAGCTCTGCGTTTCGCTTGCATGCGTTCCAGAACTGGACAGCTCGTGGCGAGTGCCACGATCCTTTGTACTGCGTGGCCAGCGGAAAGTAGACGCCGTCCTTCACCTGCCCGGGACCATCGCCGAACCGCTCCTCGAAGAAGGTAATGCGGCGTTCGCGGTCATCGGCCCATGTCGGATAGGGCTCGGCCTCGCTGATCGACGGGTTGCTGCTCACGAACAGCAGGGGTGCCAAGCCGATGTGACCAGCCCATGGCTCCGGGACCTGAAAACCGTCCGAGAGTCCTCTCTGTGTACCCACGATCTTGTGACATGGGTGGGTGGAATCAAAAGAGGCGGCCGGAACATCGGCGCAGTTGGTGATGTCGAACAGCAGTTGGCGGACGCGCTCCTCATCGGCACGGTCTTGCATCTTCGAACCCCCCGGTTGCGTAAGTGCTGGAGTCGCACCCTAGCCGTGGATGGTGGGGCCTGGTCAATGACTCAGGTAAGGCGAATGGCGACGCGCTGGTCAACTGGAGCATGACGGCTTGCGCTGCGCCACGAGCTAGGCGGATGTGGCGAGTCCACGGTCGGTTGTTGATGGGGCGGTGCGTGAGTTAGTCCGCGTACAAGGCGCGGTGGATTGCTGACAGAGCGAAGAGGAGGAGGGTTAGGGCGTGGATGGCTGTGCACCAGAGGCAGAGGGCGTTGATGCGGAAGAGTTCGGTCCAGATTAGGTAGCAGATGACGATTACGCCGGTGGTGGTGATGGCTAGGCGGAGGCGGGTGGGCCAGGGGGAGGGGGTGCGCCAGGAGGTGGGGAGGGTGAGGACGGCGAGGGCTGTGAAGAAGGCCAGGCCCAGGAGGGCTACGGGGATGCCCAAGAGGTGGGAGTACTGGCTGGTGGTGACTTTGACGCAGTTGATGGTGGCGGTGTTGGGGCAGGCGAGGGTTGTGGCGGCGGTGAAGTGTTCGTAGGTGAGGTAGGTGGAGATCGCCAGGCCGGTGAGGGATAGGGCGAGGGTCGTCCAAGGGATCCAGCCGAGTGGCTTGGGGTTCACTGGGTGAGCTTTCCGGCGGCCGCGGTGACTGCGGGGGTGGTGCAGACGGTGCCAGGTTGGTTGTTGGTTAGTTGGCAGAGGGCGGCGGTGTAGAGGTTGGCGGAGGCGTCGACAGCGCGGGCGATGGGGGACGAGGGGTCTTTCAGCGCGGTAGCGATCTCGGTGGGCGTCTTGCCGGCCAGGGTTTCGGGGGTGTAGGTCGCACCGGAGGAGACGAACCTGCCGCCCAGGTCGATGAACGGGATCGAGCCGCCGCTCTTCACGTACGGCGGTTCGTTGTAGGTCTCGAAGGTCTGCTGGTCGGCCGCGGTCGGGGTGTCGAGTGGTGTGTACTGGCCGTCGACCTTCTCGTTGGTGGTGGTCTCCACGCCGGTGAAGGCCAGGTACTTGCTCGTGTACGAGGCGCCGTGGAAGGACAGCGTCGGCGTGTTCGGATAGACGTCGTCGCCCGCGGAGTGCGTCGTACCGAGGTTGCTGAAGGTGCCGAAGCGGGACAGCGCCACCGCGACCGGCCACCGCTCGGCCGCGCAGAACGGGCAGAACTCGGCGCCGATGTAGAGCACCTTCGGCTTGCCGTCCGTGGTCAGCGCCGGCGCGGTGATCGCGGCCGGTCCGCCTTGTACGCCGTCTGATCCGACCTGGTCGAAGGTCGTCGCCGGTACGGCGGCCAACGCCGACACGATCCCTGCATCGGCGGCCCCGGACAGGCCGGTCGCGGTCTGCTTGCCACCGCCGGCGAGCCGTACGACGACCAGCGCGCCGATCACCACGACGACCACCGCGACGGCGCCGAGCGCTATCAGCAGTCGCTTACGTCGTTCCTGGGCGGCGCGGAGTTCCGCGATCCGCTGCCGCGCCTGAGCCTTCTGTTCGACCCGCCTGCTCATCCATCGGTCCTCTCGGAGCAACACCCCCAGAAGCACAACGGCCCGTCCGAGGTCCGAGTTCCATTGGTGACCGATGTATCAGACCAGCTGAGGCTCGGTGTTCATGAGCAAGATGTAGTCAGTCCGGCACGTTCCGCCACCGCGAAGCCTCGGCGATCGCGTCTCGAGCCGCCTCGTACTCTTGAGGGGTGCCGTCGACACTGCCCGAGGGGGAGGTTGCGCCCCGGGACGGGTCGCTGCCTGAGTCCGCCGTACGCGAAGCCGCGTCCCGGCCGTTCGGGTTTTACCTGCACGTGCCGTTCTGCGCGTCGCGGTGCGGGTACTGCGATTTCAACACCTACACGGCGACCGAGCTCGGCGGCGGTGCGTCGCAGGCGTCGTACGCCGACACGGCGGTCGGTGAGGTCCGGCTGGCGCGCCGGGTGCTCGACGGCCTGGACCGGCCGGTCGAGACGGTGTTCTTCGGCGGCGGTACGCCGACGTTGCTGCCGGCAACTGATCTCGGCCGGATGCTGGCCGCGGTCCGCGACGAGTTCGGGCTGGCGCCGGGGGCCGAGGTGACGACCGAGGCCAATCCCGAGTCGGTGGATCCGGCCTACCTCGAGGCGCTGCTCGAGGCCGGGTTCACGCGGGTCAGCTTCGGAATGCAAAGCGCGTCGTCGCACGTGCTGAAGATTCTCGACCGGCAGCACACGCCGGGGCGGGCGCTGCAGGCGGTCAAGGAGGCGACCGCGGCCGGGTTCGAGCACGTGAACCTGGACCTGATCTACGGGACGCCGGGCGAGTCGCTCGACGACTGGCGGGCGTCGCTGGAGTCGGCGCTGTCGGCCGACCCCGACCACGTCAGCGCGTACGCGTTGATCGTCGAGGACGGCACCCAGTTGGCCCGCCGGATCCGTCGCGGCGAGCTGCCGATGCCGGACGACGACGATCTCGCGGACAAGTACGTGCTGGCCGACGAGATGCTGTCCGCCCACGGCCTGAACTGGTACGAGGTCTCCAACTGGGCCCGCGCCGAGGACGCGCGCTGCCGGCACAACGAGCTGTACTGGCGCGGCGACACGTGGTGGGGGATCGGTCCGGGCGCGCACAGCCATGTCGGCGGCGTCCGCTGGTGGAACGTGAAGCATCCCAGCGCGTACGCCGGACGCCTCGACGCCGGCGACAGTCCCGCCCATGCCCGCGAGATCCTCGACGACGAAACCCGCCGGGTCGAACGCGTGCTCCTCGAGATCCGGCTCTCCGCCGGACTTCCGCTCGACGTCCTCGACGACGAAGGCCGGGCCGCGGCCGACGCGATGCCCGACCTCGTCACCCGGACCGGCGACCGCCTGGTCCTGACCGACCGCGGCCGCCTGCTCGCCGACGCCGTGGTCCGCGACCTGCTGCCGTAAGTCAGGGCAAGAAGTGATCAGAAGTGATCACAACAAGTTGTTGACGACCGTTGTGAGCATCGTGGAGGCTGTGCGGTAAGCGTTTACTGCCCGCCGCCCAGAGGAGTTCGCGATGCCGCCTTCCGTCAGCCGCCGCTTGTTGATCCAGGCGGGTCTCGCCGCCGGCGCCCTGACCGCTGCTGGTCTGCACGGCGCTGGGACCGCAGCCGCCGCCGACGAGTTCGACGTACTGCGCGATCGGTGGGCCGCGCTGAACACCGGTGGGGCGATCGACCCCAGCGATCCCGCGTACGCCGACGCCCTGGCCAAGCTGAGCGCGCAGGCGCAGGAGTTTGTCGACAATCTGATCGTCGACGCCGACCGGACCGCGCTCTGGCCCGACCTCCCGCTGAGCTCGACCTCCGGGAACTTCTCCATCAGCTACACCAGGCTGAAGACCATCGCGCTGGCGCGCGCGACGTCCGGCACCACGCTCATGGCCGACCCGGCCGACCAGCTCACGAGCGCTCTCGACTTCCTCTACGCGCGGGCCTACAACGAGACGCTGCCGGAGACCGGCAACTGGTGGTTCTGGGAGATCGGCGCGCCGCGCGCCCTGCTCGACACCTGCATCCTCGCGTACGACGCCCTGTCCGCCGAGCAACTGGCGTCGTACCTGAAGGCCGTGGACCGGTTCGTGCCCAACCCGAACCGGCGGACGAACTCGCCGAACCTGCGGGAGACCGGCGCCAACCGGGTCGACAAGGCGCTGATCGTGGCGCTGCGCGGCATCGTCGGCAAGTCGGCCGACAAGGTCGCCGCCGCCCGCGACGCGCTGAGCGACGTGGCGGAGTCCGGCAAGAACAGCGTCTTCACCTACGTCACCAGCGGCGACGGCTTCTACCGCGACGGCTCGTTCGTCCAGCACGGCAACCTCGCCTACGTCGGTACCTACGGCAACGTCGCCCTCGGCGGAGTGGCCAACCTGTTCTCGTTGCTCGGCGGGTCGAGCTGGCAGATCAGCGACCCGAACCGCGCGGTGATCCTGGACGCGGTCGAGGCGAGTTTCGCGCCGTTCATTGTCGACAATCTGATGATGGACTGCGTGTCCGGCCGGGCGATCTCGCGCGAACGCGCCGGCGACCACCGCCACGGGCACGGCACCACGTCGACCGTGCTGCTGCTCGCCGGTGGTGTCGTCGAGCCGTATGCGAGCCGATACAAGGCACTCGCCAAGGGCTGGATCACCCGCGACCGCCTCGACGACTACCTGAGTGGCGCGTCGATCCCCGAGATCTCCCGCGCCAAGGCCGTCCTCGACGACGCGCGCATCGCCCCGGCGCCGGCGACCCCCGCGCACTTCCAGTTCCACAACCAGGACCGCGTCGTCCACCGGCGCCCGGGCTGGACGTTCGCGATCGCGATGTCGTCGAAGCGAATGGCCCGCTACGAGTGGGGCAACGGCGAGAACCTCCGCGGCTGGTACGTCGGCGACGGCATGACCTACCTCTACAACGACGACCACGCCCAGTTCTTCGACGCCTTCTGGCCGACCGTCGACGCCCAGCGCATGCCCGGTACGACGGTCAGCACGAAGCCGCGACTTCCGCACGGTACCGGCGGTGGCACCGGGACGATCGCCGCGTACGCCGAGTGGGCCGGCGGAGCGTCGTACCGGAACAGGGCCGGTGCGGTCGGCATGCACCTGATCAACCACGACAAGACGTTGCAGGCCAGGAAGTCCTGGTTCTGCCTGTACGACTCGATCGTCGCCCTGGGCGCCGGCATCGCCGGAACCGACGGCTTCCCGGTGGAGACCGTGGTCGAGAACCGCAACCTGCACGAGGGCGGCACTGCGGCCCTCCTGGTCGACGGCCGCATGCAGGACGCCGATGCGTCGTACGACGATCCGCGCTGGGCGCACCTCGAAGGTGTCGGCGGGTATGTCTTCCCGCTGGGCGGTCAACTCCGCGCTCAGCGGGAGGATCGCACCGGCGCCTGGCGGGAGATCAACACCGGCAACGACACGGCCGGCTCGACGACGCCGTACACCCGTCGTTATCAGTCGCTCGTGCTCGACCACGGCACGGCAACCGGGCAGTACGCCTACATCCTGTTGCCCGGGGCAAGTGCCTGGCGGACGGCGCAGCGGGCGGCGGATCCCGGCGTGACCGTGCTGTCGAACACCGCAGAGGTGCAGGCGATCCGCTCGGGTCGCGATCAGCTCACGCTTGCCAACTTCTGGACGGCGAGGGAGGCCGGTGAGGTCACCGTGGACGGCCCGGCGTCCGTCGTCGTCGGAATGGAAGGCAGCACGATTCACGTGGCGGTGTCCGATCCCAGCCGGACCGTCCAGACGCTTCGTTTGATTGTCGACAATCGGATTGCTCGCGTGCTGACAAAGGACCACAGCGTGACAGTCGTTGCTGCAGGCAAGCAGATCGTGCTCGACATCGCCGTCGGCGGCAGTCGCGGCGCGACGCACACCGCCAGCTTCAGCCGGAGCTGAAGCCCCGGGCTGTAGCTCGGGCTGAACTCACAGATTCGCAAGCAACCGGGGCCGGCAGAAAGGGCCGGCCGGGTCGCCGGGTGCTGCATCGATCCCATCCCCGCCCCACCGCCCCGGTCGGGCAACAACCCAGGAGGTTCTGATGCCGCACGTCCGACCACCCCTTTACTCCAGGCGACAGATCCTGTCCGCCGCCGCGGTCGGTGCAGCCATGACCGCAGTACCCGTGACCACAGCCATGGCTGCCCGTTCCAACGTGACGGAAGAGCTGTGCCACACGTTCGTGATCCAAGCTCTCCCGTCAGCGCGGACCACAGAGCTCGAGCGAACCCAGAACAGCTTGAGCAACACCGAGCTCCGCACCACCGGCTTCTACCTACCGGCGGACACCCCGCTCAACGTCCTCGTCCACCAGGGCAGCCTCGCCCCGACCCTGGTCGTCGGCGCACCGGACGCGGACGCCCGCAAGGAGTTCAAGGCACCGCGCCAGTACCCGCTCCAGCTCGGCCGCAACACCGTCACCGACGCCGGCGGCGGGGTCGTCTACCTGAAGCTGATCGGCGCCACCGGCCAGGCGAAGGTCAGCCTCGGCGACACCGTACAGCCGATGCCGTACTTCGTTCTCGGCCGGACGTCGGAGTCCGAGTTCCAGCGCCAGCTCGACGAACGCACCACGCCGTACGTCGAGCTCGTCGCACCGCACACACTGATCACCATCGAGCGGAACTCGGCGCTCACCTACCGCACCGAGAACCACGCCACGCTGCTGTCGACGTACGAGGAGATCGTCCGGATCGAGGACCAGGTCAGCGGTTTCGACGGCTCGTCGCCGCTGCACGTCAGGCAGCCGCATCCGTACCACATCGTCGGCTACCCGTCGGCGATCACCGGCGTCGGCGCGTACGCGACGCACGGGCACATGTCGTTCCCGCCGCCGATCCAGGACCGGATGCTCACGGTGGAAGGACTGCGGACGCGTGGATGGGGCATCTACCACGAGCTCGGGCACCAGCATCAGCAGATCACGTACAAGCCGAGCTCGCTCACCGAGGTGACGGTCAACATCTACTCGTTGGCCGTCAACGCGGTGTTTGCCACGAAGTACGGCCAGCAACCGCGGTTGCATGCGCCGGACGCGAAGACCGGGCTGACCCCGTGGCAGAGCGCGCCGGGCAAGCTGCGGCAGCCGGGGGTGGACTACGGCAAGACCTTCGATCCGTACGAGAAGCTGGTGATGTTCGAGCAGCTTCGGCTGGCGTTCGGTGACAGCTTCTGGCCGAACTTGCACAAGCTGGTCCGGGTCGAGCGCCCGTACGCCGGGAGCTACACGGACGAGGCGTTGCGGCTCCGGAACCTGGTGGTGTTGTCGAGCAGGACCGCCGGGTACGACCTGCGCGACTTCTTCCGCGCCTGGGGCGTCCCGGTCGACGCCGAGGCCGTCGCCCAGCTCGATGCACTCGGCCTGAACCCGCCGCCTGTTGACCCGACGACGATCCGGCAGTAAGACAAAGACGAAGGCACCCACCGGGTCGAGGTGGGTGCCTTCGCCGTTCCAGGGGAGCACCGCCCGGGGAGCAGCGCTGCAGGAGGCACGCTCGGGGGAGCAGCGCTCCGGTGAGCTCAGTCCCGGAGGAAGAGCTCGATGACCGGGATGTCCGGGGCAGGCGCGTGGTTGGGGAGTTTGAGGGTGAGCGTGTTGTCGGGAAGGCCGGCCAGGTACGTGTGCCCGGGCGCCGAGGGGTCGACGGTCACCCGCTGAACCTCCGAGGCGTCGTGCAGGAACTGGGCGTAGGCCACCTTGTCGCCGAGCCCGGGCAGGTGCAGATGGCCCATCGGCCACGCGAACAGATGCAGGTAGAGCCGGTTGCCGTTCTGCGTGTACCGGCAGTCGGCCGGCGGGACGTACGCGCTAGGACCGCACGCCCGCACCGACCGCTCGTGCAGCCGCATCCAGTCGCCGACTCCGGACAGTACGGACAGCGCCCGGGGTTCCCACGCCCCGCGCCCGTTCGGTCCGACGTTGAGCAGCATGTTGCCGCCCTTCGAGACCGAGTCGACCAGCATCCGGATCAGCAGCGCCGGCGATTTCCAGTCGTGGTTGTCGCGGTGGTATCCCCAGCTGCCGTTCAGCGTCTGGCACGCCTCCCACGGCACCTGCGTACCGTTGCCAGCAGCAACCTCGTTCCCCGGCGGCTGGACCTGCTCGGGAGTGGTGAAGTCACCGCTCCCGAGCCCCAGTCGATTGTTGACAAGAATCCCGGGCTGCAGCACCCGCGCCATCGCGAGCAGCTCCTCGGAGCGCCACTCGTCCGGCCCCTTCGCGTTGAACCCGCGACCGGCGTACGAGAAGTCGAACCACATCACGTCGATCTGCCCGTAGTTGGTCAGCAGCTCACGCACCTGACCATGCAGGTAGTCGGCGTACTCGGCAACGTCCCGATCCGCCGTCCGGTCGATGAAGTCCACGTCCCCGCGCTGCGGGTGGTAGAGATCCACCGGGAACGACGGATGGTGCCAGTCGAGCAGCGAGTGGTAGAGCCCGATCCGGAACCCGCGCGCCCGGAACGCGTCGACCATCGGGGCGAGCAGATCCTTGCCCCACGGCGTGTGCGGCGCCGAGTACGACGTCAGCTTCGAGTCCCACAGGCAGAACCCGTCGTGATGCTTCGTCGTGATGACGAGATACCGCATGCCCGCGTTCCAGGCGTCCTCGGCCCACTGCACCGGGTCGTACAGATCGGGCGAGAAGTGGTCGAAGTACGGCTGGTAGTCCTCGTCGGTCAGCCGTTCGTACGACTTCACCCACTCGTGCCGGGCGGCGGCCGCGTAGATGCCCCAATGGACAAACAGCCCGAGGCGTGCCTCCGTCAGCCAACTCATCGCGGGCTCGCACCGCCCAGCGCCGACTCGAACTCGGCACGGATCTTGTCCCCGCCGTCCTTCGCCCACTTCTTCACCGCCGCGTCGAACGCGCTGATCGGCTTCCGGCCGGCGATGACGTCGTTGCGTACGTCGGTCAGCGCCTGACCGAGGTCGCCGCCGGACTTGTCGTTGGCCGGCGAGATCAGCGAGGCGGTCGGGTCCTTGACGACCATGCCGATCAGCTTGGTCAGATCGGCGTGCGCCTTGTCGACGTACGTCGGGTCGGACGCGTTGAACAGTGCCTGCGGGGGACCGGCGATGTACTTCCACGGCACGGTCAGCTCGGCCTCACCCTTGGCTGTCTGCTTCGGGTTGCCGGTCGCGTCCCGAGTGAAGTCGACGCCCTCGACGCCGTACGTGAGCAGCAGGTTCTCCGTGCTGCCGAACGGCGCGGCGAAGAAGTTGGCCACGCCGAGCAGCTCGCGCGCCCGGGCCTCGTCGGCCTTCTTCATCAGCGTGTAGGCGAACAGGATGTTGTCCGACCAGGTGTTCGCCTTGCCGCCGGCCGGGGCCATCGGCACGAACGCTCGCGGGTCGTTGGCCGGGTCCAGCCGCTTCAGGTCCTTCAGGTAGTCCGGGTACGCCGGGAAGCCGTCGTACACGAACGCTCCCTTGCCGGCCTTGAACGCGTTCTTCCGGGCCTGGCTGTCGATCCCGTCCGAGCCCGGTACGACGACACCGGCCTTGACCAGCCCGACCGCGAACTCGAGCGCGGCCTTGTACTCCGGCGTCTCGAAGCTGCGGACCAGCTTGCCGCTCTCCAGCCGCCAGCCGTTCGGGACGCCGAACATCTGCTGGATCATCGTGAAGAACGTGTTGCCCTTCGAGTTGACGATCGCCCAGCGGCCTTCCTGCGGCTTGGTCAGCGCCTTGCACGCGGCCAGGAACTCCTCGGCGGACGTGGGGTACGCGACCCCGGCCTGGTCGAGGTGGCGCTGGTTGTAGAAGCCGGCGCCGCCGGTGATGCTGCGCGGGATCGGCAACCCGTACAGCTTGTCGTCGACCACGCACGCCTGCCAGATGACGGCCGGAACGTTGGCTAGGTTCGGGTAGTCCTTCACCTTGTCACCGGACAGGTACGGCGTCAGGTCCGTGCACTTGGCCGCCAGGAACGCCGGTAGATTGTTGACAACTGACGGATCGGACAATAGGACAAGGTCCGGCAGTTCGTTCGCCGCCAGCACGGTCTGGAACTTCGTCTCCCAGTCGCTGGCCGGGACGATGGTCAGGTCCAGGCTGCCGCCGAGCGCGCGCTCGACCTCCTGCCAGGCGGTGTTCTTGTCCTTGGACGGCGGCAGCGGGTCGAAGATGTTGGTCATCACCGTCACCTTGCCGCCCTTCAACGGCGGCTGCGCGACGGTCTTGACCAGGTCCTTCGGGTAGCTGCGGAACGCCGGCGGCACACCGTCCGCGGTCCCCGGCAGATCCGGCTTCGGCCCGGCGAAGGCGACGTACGTCGGCAGCGTCAGGGACGAGGCCCGGGCGGTTCCGGACGCCGTACTGCCGTTGCTGCAGGCAACCAGCGTGGGTACGCCGGCGGCGCTCATCACGGCGACGCCGACCGCGCTGCGCAGGAAGCTCCGGCGGCTGAGGCCGGCCGATGAGGTGGTCACGGTTTTCTCCTAACCCTTGATGGCACCGGTGAGGACGCCCTTGGTGAAGTAGCGCTGAAGGAACGGGTAGACGCAGAGGATCGGGACGAGCGCCACGACGACGACCGCCATCTGCACGGCCTGGATCGACGCCACCGCTTCGCCGGGGGACTCGGCGCCCGCGCCGACCGGCTGCCCCTGCAGCACGTAGAGCCGCAGCACGAGCGGCAGCGGCCATTTGTCGGTGTCGCTGAGGTAGAGCAGCGCGTTGAAGAACGCGTTCCAGTGCCCGACCGCGTAGAACAACGCGACCACGGCCAGCACCGCCTTCGACAGCGGCAGCACGATCCGCAGCAGGATCGCCAGGTCGCCCGCGCCGTCGATCCGGGCGCTGTCGATCAGCTCGGCCGGGATGTTCTGGAAGAAGTTGCGCAGCACCAGGAAGTTGAAGGCGCTGACCAGGCCGGGCACGATCAGGGCGGCGTACGTGTCGTAGAGGCCGAGCTGCTTGACCAGCAGGAAGTTCGGGATGATGCCGGCGCCGAACAGCATCGTGAACAGTACGGCGGTCAGCACGAACCGCCCGCCGACGATCGGCCGGCTCAGCCCGTACGCGAGTCCGATGGTGACGACGAGGTTGAGCGCCGTACCGATCACTGTGATGCCGGCGCTGACCAGCAGCGCGTGGCTGACCACGCCGCCGGCGAAGATGGTCCGGTACGCCGCCAGCGTCGGCTCGGTCGGGAACAGTGGGATGATCCCGCCCCGGCGGACGATCTCCGGTTCACTGGCGAAACTGGTCGCGATGATGTTCACGAACGGGTACAGCACCAGCAGGCAGACGACGACGATCGCCAGCGCCTTGAACGCCAGCCCGGCTCGCGACGGCGGCTCCATCCACGGTGGCCGCTGAGACGACTTCATCGGCGGTAGATCCCTTCGTGGCCGAAGCGGTGGGCGAGTTTGTTGGCGCCGAGGATGAGGACGAGGCCGATCAGGCCCTTGACCAGGCCGACGGCGGCGGCTGGTCCCCACTGGCCGTCGAGGACGCCGTGGAAGTAGACGTAGGTGTCGAGCACCTCGGCGGCATCCGCGCCGACCGCGTCGCGCTGCAGCAGGATCTGCTCGAAGCCGACCGACAGGATGCTGCCGAGGTTGAGGATCAGCAGCAGCAAGGTGACTGGGACGATGCCGGGCAGCGTGACGTGCCAGAGGCGGCGCCAGCGGTTCGCGCCGTCGATCGCGGCCGCCTCGTAGTGGTCGGTGTCGATGTTGAGGAGGGCGGCGAGGTAGATGATCGTGCCCCAGCCGGCGTCCTTCCAGATCAGCTGCAGGGTGACCAGCCACGGGAAGAACTCCGGGCTCGTCATCAGGTCGACCCGGGGCAGGCCGAGCTCGCCGAGCACCTGCGGGAGCAGGCCGGTGCCGCCGATCAGTTGCTGGCTGATCGAGATCAGGATGACCCAGCCGATGAAGTGCGGCAGGTACACGACGCTCTGCACGAACCGGCGGACCTTCGAGCTCAGGATGCTGTTGAGCAGCAGCGCGAGGCCGATCGGCGCCGGGAAGAACAGCACGAGTTGGAGCAGCGCGAACTTCAGGGTGTTGAGCAGGGCGCGGTAGAAGTCCGGCTCGGCGAACACGGCGAAGTTGCCGAGCCCGACCCACGGGCTGCCGCGGAAGCCGAGGTACGGCTGGTAGTCCTGGAAGACGATCACGTTCCCGAGCAGCGGCACGTAGTGGAACACCACGAAGAACAAGAACCCAGGCAGCACCAGCAACAACATCGTCCGATCCCGCCGCAACCGAACCCCCAACGACAACCGCACCCCCGAGCCCCCCGACCCCCGCCCACCCGACGCGCCCCCACCCCCAGCCGAGCGCCGCGCCGAACGACGCCTAGCTGACGCACCCACATCCCCACCCGACCCGACGGACGCGCCGCCAACGGAGGCCGGTCCGCGCCGAGCCGCACCTCCCCGAGACAACCCACTCGCGCCACCCGCCGAGTCGCGGCCCGCTGGGCTGACGTCGGCGTGCGCGGAGTCGTGGGGAGTTGGAGTGGCGCCGGGGTGCGCCGAATTGGGGTCGGCTGGGGTGGTTGGTGGGGGAGCCGAGGGGGGTGCGGGGTGGGCCGGGGGTGGGCGGCGGGGCATGGTCCTCCTCGATAGTAACCGTTTGCTGTGGGGATGAGAGCTCAACTTAGGGACGGGTTTGGTTGGTGTCAAGGGCGTTCGGGAATCAGCCTTGACCGGGCTGGCGACGCACGTCTACGGTTTTCTGTAACCGTTTACTAGGAGTGATTCGTGCCGAACCATCACGCCGCCACCCGGATTCCCACCCTGGTGGCGATGCCGGAAGCGACCTGGGCGCAAGTTGTCACCCCGCCGGTGCGGGACCGCCTCGAACGCGTCGCGGAGCCGCTCGGCCTGCAGGACGGCGTACCGGTACTGCGCGAGTCGTTCGAGCCCGTGCGTGCCGAGCTGGCCGAGGCGGAGGTGCTGCTGACCGGTTGGGGTTGCCCGCCGATCACCGCGGACCTCCTCGACGCCGCGCCGAAGCTCCGGGCGATCGTGCACGCGGCCGGCACGATCAAGACCTTCGTCGACCCGGTCGTGTTCGAGCGCGGGATCGCGGTGAGCTCGGCGGCAGCGGCCAACGCGATCCCGGTCGCGGAGTTCGCGCTCGCCGCGATCGTGCTGGCGGGCAAGCGCGCGTTCCGCCTCCGCGACTGGTACCGGACCGTCGACGACAGCCGCCCGTTGCCGGGAGCACCGATCGTCGGCAACCTCGGTACGACGATCGGCGTGCTGGGCGCGTCGCGGACCGGCCGGCTCGTCCTCGAGCGGCTGCGTGGGCTCGATGTCGACGTACTGGTGAACGACCCGTATCTGAGTGAGGCCGAGGCGGCTGCGTTCGGGGCGCGGTGGTGTGATCTGAAGACGTTGTTCAGTGGCAGCGACATCGTGAGTCTGCATGCTCCGTTGCTGCCGGAGACTCGGGGGATGGTGTCGGCCGAGTTGCTGGCCGCGATGCCGGATGGGGCCGTTCTGATCAACACGGCACGGGGTGGGTTGATCGACCACGGGGCACTCGAGCGGGAGTGTGCTTCGGGGCGGATCGATGCGGTGCTCGACGTCTCCGATCCCGAGCCGCTGCCGGCCAGCTCTCAACTCCTCCAGCTTCCCAACGTCTTCGTCACGCCGCACCTGGCCGGTGCCATGGGCAACGAAGCGGTCAGATTGGGGGAGGCCGCGGTGGCGGAGATCGAGCGGCTGGCCGCCGGACTGGACCTGGCCCACGGCATCGACTGGGCAGACCTCGGACGCATCGCATGACAGCCACTCCCCAAAACCAGCGACCGTCCCAAGGCCAGTCGCCGTCGCCGGACGGACGGTGGTTGTCGGGCGGGGCGGTGGAGGAGCGGTTGCCGGGGGCGGATCGGTTGCCTGTCGGGCGGCGGCCGTCGGAGGGGCTGCGGTTGCCGGCGCCGGATCGGGCGTTGTCTTCGCGGACGGGGTATACGCGGGGGACCTGGCTGGCGGTGGCTGATCACCTGCTCGACTCGTTGGGCCCGTGGTTCACGCCTAGTGGGGCGCAGGTTCGGTTGCCTGGGCGGGGGAGTTGGTCGGGTGCGGACTGCGATGGTTTGGAGGGCTACGCGCGAAGCTTCCTGCTGGCAGCGTTCCGGATCGCGGCCACCGAGGGCGACGACCGGCTGGTCGAGCGGTACACAAGAGGCCTGATCGCCGGGGCGGCCGGCGAGTGGCCGCGGCTGACGCCGTGTTCGCAGCAGATGGTGGAGGCCGCCGCGATCGCGGTCGGGTTGCACGAGTCGCGGGCCTGGCTGTGGGACCGGCTGGACGGGCCGGACCAGCAGAAGGTGGTCGACTGGCTGTCCGGGTTCGTCGGCTCCAAGACGTGGGACAACAACTGGCGCCTGTTCCAGGTCGTCGGAGAGCAGTTCCTCGCGTCCGTCGGAGCGCCGTACTCGCAGGACGACATCGACAGCGGCCTCGACCGGATCGAGGACTGGTACGTCGGCGACGGCTGGTACACCGACGGCGACGGTCAGAACTTCGACCACTACATCGGCTGGGCGATGCACCTCTACCCAGGACTCTGGACCCGGATGGCCGGTACGGCGGCCGACGAGCGACTGACTGTCTATGGCGACCGGCTCCGGCGGTTCCTGGAGGACGCAGTCCACCTCGTCGGCGCCGACGGCGCGCCCGTCCACCAGGGCAGGTCGCTGTGCTACCGCATGGCCGCGGCAGCGCCGTACTGGATGGGCATGCTGTTGGACGCCTCGCCGCTGACGCCGGGCCAGACGCGGCGGCTCTGCTCTGGCATGTTGCGGCACTTCGTGGACCACGGTGTGCCGGACGAGCGTGGGCTGTTGTCGCTCGGGTGGCATCACCACTTCCTGCCGGTGACGCAGTCCTACTCCGGACCGGGGTCGCCGTACTGGGCGTCGAAGGGCTTCCTAGGGCTGTTGCTCCCGGCCGAGCATCCGGTGTGGACCGACCGCGAGGAGGCACTGCCGATTGACGAGGACGATCAGGTCCGGGCGATGCCGGCACCCGGCTTCCTGCTGCAGGGCACGCGGCACGACGGCATCGTCCGGCTGCTCAACCACGGCAGCGACCATGCTGCGCCCGGTGAGGGCGAGCCGCCTGCCGACCACCACTACGACCGGCTCGCGTACTCGAGTCGCACCGGGCCGGAGCTGACGGCCGACCGGATCGACAACCACGTGGCTCTCGTCGGTCCAGACGGGACCAGCCAGCGTGGCAGGATCCGGCGGATCGCGGTGGACGGCCGACGCGCAGCCTCCTGGTGGAAGGTAGGCGCTTCGCGGATCGAGGTGGCATCAGTCGTCCTCGGCCGGGTCGAGGTCCGGTGCGTCCTGGTCGACGGGCCCGGCGGAGTGACGATTCGCCACGGCGGCTATGCCATCGCCGACCAGCAGCGGCCGGAGGCGACCACCGCCGGCACCTGGGCCCAGACGGTCCGGACCGATCGCCTCACCTCGGTGGTCGTCGGACTCCATGGGTACGACGAAGCCGGCGTACGGCTGGGCCTCGACACGAACGCGTTCGGGCCGCACTCGGCGACGCCGTACCTGGTCCGCCGAGAGCATCCCGGCGGTCCGGTGCTGCTGGTGTCGGCGGTGGTACTGTCCGGCGACACGGTGTGGCCCGAGGCTCTGGCCGAGGCGATCGAGGTCGAGGTGGACGGGCTGCGCTGCGTCATCCGGATGGCGGGAGGACCTGAGGAGGCGGAGGAGGTGGTGATGGATGGCGGCGGAACCCCCGCGGCCGCGGGCGAAACGTCGTGACCCCGACGCGGCCCGGACCATCCGGGACGTGGCGAAACGCGCCGGCGTCTCCACGGCCACCGTCTCCAGGGTTGTCAACGGCAACTATCCGGTCGCGGCGGCGACCCGGGCCTCGGTCGAGCGCGCGATGCGCGAGCTCGGCTACGTGGTCAACGCGCACGCCCGGGCCCTGGCTGGATCGACCACCCGCGTGGTCGGCATCGTGGTGAACGAGATCGTCGACCCGTTCTTCGCCTACATCGCCCGCGGCGTCCAGTCCGAGGCGGTCGCCTCCGGACGGCTCTGCCTGGTCTGCTCGACCCAGGGCGACCAGTCGGCCGAGCTCCGGTTCGTCGACCTGCTGCTGGAGCAGCGCGCGGACGCGGTGATCCTGGTCGGCGGCGCGGTCGAGGACAAGGAGTACTTCGCCGCGGTCAGCCAGCGGGCCCGGCAGCTCAAGGCGGCCGGCTCGAGCCTGGTGCTCTGCGGGCGACCGGGACTGTCCTCGGACCAGTCGGCGTACGCGGTGGAGTACGACAACGCCGGTGGAGCGGCGGCGATCACCGACCACCTGCTGAACGCGGGCCACACCCGGATCCTCTACCTCGGCGGCCCGACCGCGCTGTCCACGACGACCGCTCGGCTGCGTGGTTTCGAGCAGGCGCTCCAGGCGCGCAAGATCCCGTTCGACCCGGCGCTGGTCCGCACCGGCGCGTTCGGCCGGCAGTGGTCGTACGAGCAGACGCTGCGCGCGCTCGACGACGGCCTCGACTTCACCGCGGTCTTCGCGGCCAACGATATCGTCGCGGCCGGCGTCTACGCGGCCCTCCGCGACCGCGGGCTGTCGGTCCCGGACGACGTCTCGGTGGTCGGGTACGACGACGTGCCGGTGGCGACCGAGCTGCAGCCGGCGCTCACGACCGTCCGGGTGCCGCTGGAGGAGCTCGGCCGGGCGGCGGTCCGGGCCGGGCTGTCCGGGCAGGACAAGAACGCGGACCCGTTCGCCCACCAGCAGCCGGTGGTGACCCTGGGCACCGTCGTCGTGGTCCGCGACTCCGTCGCCCCACCACGCTCCTGACTCTCACTCTCTGTGAGTGATCGGCGGGGTTCGCTCCGTGACCGGTGTCTCAGTGTGACCGCGAGGTGCTTGACACAACCGGTTGGGACGCTCGAAACTCAGCACACTTTCGCGATCCGAGAGCGCTCTCAACTCCGTCCAGTTCCAGGGAGCTTTCCATGCGGCCCAGTGCCGGCTGCCGCCCCGTCGCGGCACTCCTCGCCTGTGGCGTCCTGCTGCTCGCCTCCGCCTGCGGTGCAACCGGCACGACCGATGCCTCGAGCAACGAAACGGACGGTCCGCGGATCGAGCTGACCATCGCCACCTTCAACGAGTTCGGGTACGACGACCTGTACCGCGAGTACGAGGCCCTGCACCCGAACATCAAGATCGTCCAGCGCAAGGCGCCCACCATCGACGCCCACGTCAAGAACCTGGACACCAACCTGGCCGCCGGGTCGGGGCTCGCCGACATCGAGGCGATGGAGATCAGCTGGATCTACAACTACCTGGCCAAGGCGGACAAGTTCGTCGACCTGCGCGAGTACGGCGCCGACGAACTGAAGGATCGCTGGCTGGACTGGAAGGTGTCCGGCGCGACCACACCCGAGGGCAAGATCATCGGCTACGGCACCGACATCGGGCCGGAGGCGATCTGCTACCGCAAGGACCTGTTCGCCAAGGCCGGGCTGCCGACCGACCGGGCCCAGGTGGCCAAGCTGTTCCCGGACTGGTCGTCGTACTTCGCCACCGGGCGGAAGTTCAAGCAGCGGGTGCCGGGCTCGGCCTGGTACGACTCCGCGGTGCTGACCTGGGAGGCGATGCGCAACCAGCTGATCCAGGCCTACTACTCGAACCAGGACCGCTACCTCGGCGCGGAGAATCCGCTGCTGAAGCGGACCTGGGACCAGATCGTGCAGGGCAGCGCGGACGGCCTGTCGGCCAAGCTGCCGGCCTGGAGCGACGCCTGGAACAAGGCGTTCCGCACCGACGCGTTCGCGACCATGGCCTGCCCGGGCTGGATGCTCGGCGTGATCCAGGACAACGCGGGCACGTACGGCCAGGGGAAGTGGGACGTCGCGGACGTGTTCCCCGGCGGAGGCGGCAACTGGGGCGGCTCGTACCTGACCGTGCCGAAGCAGTCGCCGCAACCCGAGGAGGCGGCCCGGCTGGCCGCCTGGCTGACCGCGCCGGAGCAGCAGGTCAAGGTGTTCAAGAAGGTCGGCTCGTTCCCGTCCACACTCGACGCGTACGACGACCAGCAGGTGAAGAGTCAGGTCAACGCGTACTTCGGCAATGCACCGGTCGGCCAGATCTTCATCAACCGGGCGAAGAACGTCTTCCTCAAGCAGCACAAGGGTCCGCGTGAGGGCGAGATCAACCAGATCTTCAGCGCCGCGCTGGCCCGGGTCGACGAGGGCAAACAGGCCCCGCAGGCCGCCTGGAAACAGGCTCTCGACCTCGCTGACAAAGCCGCCAACACGAGAACGAAGGGCTGAGCGATCAGACCGGGAAAGTAATACGGTGTGAAGGTCAGTCAGTCGTCCAGAGGAGGACCGATGAAGGACTCTGGTTCTCCGACATTGGAGCAGGTCGCGGCGCTTGCGGGAGTCTCGCGCGCCACGGTGTCGCGGGTCGTGAACGGGTCGCCCAAGGTGCTTCCGGACACCGTGGCTGCGGTCGAGCGGGCGATCGGGCAGCTCGGCTACGTGCCCAACCGGGCCGCGCGGGCACTGGTCACGCGCCGCACCGACTCGGTGGCGATCGTCGTACCGGAACCGGACAGCCGGGTCTTCTCCGACCCGTTCTTCGCCGGCATCCTGCGCGGCGTCAGCCTGACCCTCGCGCCGACCTCGTCGCAGCTCGTGCTGCTGATCGAGCCCGCCGAGGGGGACGACCAGCGCCTGCTGCGCTACCTGCGCGGCGGCCACGTCGACGGCGCGATCATCGTCAGCCACCACGGCCGCGACAACGTGCTGCAGGAGCTGGCGCAGTTGCCGCTCCCGATCGTGTTCAGCGCCCGGCCGCTGGGTGTCGACGTACCGGTGGCGAGTGTGGACGTGGACAACGTCGCCGGCGCGCGGACCGCGGTGGAGTACCTGCTGTCGATCGGGCGCCGCAAGATCGGGACGATCGCCGGGCCGCTGGACATGACCGCCGGACTGGACCGGTTGACCGGCTACCAGGAAGTGGTGAAGGAGGCCGGGCTGACCGAGGCCGTTGCCTTCGGCGACTTCACCGCGGACGGCGGCGAGCAGGCCGCGCTCCGGCTGCTCGACGAGTTCCCCGACCTGGACGGGCTGTTCGTCGCCAACGACCTGATGGCGACCACGGCGCTGCGGGTCCTGTCGCAGCGCGGCCGGCGGGTGCCGGACGACGTCGCGGTGGTCGGGTTCGACGACTCGGTGATGGCGACCACCACGACGCCGAAGCTGACCACGGTCCGGCAGCCGGTGGAGAAGCTCGGCGCCCGGCTGGCCGAGATCCTGCTCGCCAAGATCGGCGGTGCGGACCTGACCAGCCCCGAGATCTACGACACCGAACTGATCATCCGCGACTCGGCCTGAGCACTACGGCGGATCGTTCTGGAACTGGAACTGCACGCGCACCGAGCTGTCCAGCGGTACGACGACAGTCGTGTTGGACGCGTTCCACTGCTGCGGCACCAGGAACAGCCGGTCGTCGCCGACCACGAGCAGGCGTAGCCCGCGGTAGCGGTAGTTGAAGGTCTGGCCCGCACCCGGCCGCAACGCGGTCTCCTCGAGCCCGGGGGAGCGCAGCGCGAGCTTCTCCTTGGTGTCGAGGATGACGACCGGGAACTTGTCCAGGTTCTCCGCGTCCGCCTTGGCCAGGCCACGCCCGGAGTACTGCGCCGTCGTCGCCGTCGCCCAGAACGCGCAGGTGACGGTGACGACCACGAGCAGCGCGATCAGCGCCGTCTGGCCGCCGTGCTGCGGGTTCAGCTTGCGCCGGACATAGGTGAGGTACGCCAGCGTGGCCGCCGCCAGACCGATCACGGTCGGCACGACGAGGGCGTAGTACGGAAGCTGTCCGATCAACGGGAAGGCCAGCAGACCGATGACGCCGATCAGCAGGAGTACGACGGTCGCCCGCGAGGCCCGCCGTACGCCGACCTCGGTCGGGTGGATCGCATTGTGCACGAGCAGGCCCGCGACCGCGAGCAGAGTCATCACCAGCAGCGGAACGAGCAGCGGCTGCGGGCTGCGCATCACGTACTCCTGCGTGCTCAGGCCGACCGTGTCGACGTCGATCCCGAAGTACTCGTACTGCGATCGCGCCGACACGTAGCCGAAGTAGAACAGCAGCGCGGTGATCAGCGTGACCAGCGGGAGTACCTTCCCCGCCAGACTCAGCCAGCGCTCGAGCTGGGAATCCTGCTCCGCCATCCGGTCAGCCGCCCGACGGTGTCTCGACGGGCGTCTCGGGTGTCTCCGTGGGCGGATCGGTGGGCGGCTCGGTGGTCGGGTCGGTCGTCGGGGTCTCGAGGACGCGGGGCTCGAACTCGACCCTGTCCTGGTCGTCGTCGACCAGGCTGTTGCAGTAGTCCTGGGTCTCGCAGGTCGCCTCGATCGGGATGATCAGCCGGACGTTGCGAGTGCTGTTGGCAACCTGCCGGGCGCCGACGTAGCAGGTGCTGAGCCTGTCGGTCTTCCACTCGACGTTCGCGCAGGGGGGCTGCTCGTCGCCGTCGCAGGCGGACTGGTCGAGCTCGAAGACCCCGGTGGGATCGAGCGTGGGCGTGCCGAGCTTGAGCGTCGTGCCCGCGGGCAGTGGGTTCCGGCCCAGCCAGTTGACGTCAGCGCAGTGCTTGACGCCGTCCTCCCTGGGGCTCCCGCCGCCGATCGGAGCTGTGGCGATCGAGATCGCCGGTTGGCGGCGGGTGGGCTGGGTGGTCTCCGGTGTGGTCGGATCGAACGACGGCTCGCCGGTCGAGGTGGTCGGCGCCGGTGATGGCGAAACCTCGCCGCTGGGCGTGTCGTCACAGCCGCCGGCCAGCAGGGCGACAACTGCGACCGCCAAAGCAGCTCTGCCCATGACGACCACCCCCAGCTACAGAATGACGCCGCTTGGTGCCTCGGACAACGGCTGATTGCACCCTTTTGTTCACTCTCTGCTGCGACGACTGTCCATGCTCGTCACCATTTGGTATCCCTGTCACAAACGAGGGGGTTGCATGACCGATCACGAGGTCCGGATCGCGTTGGTGCTGAACGGCGGGGTCAGCCTGGCGGTGTGGATGGGCGGGGTGACGCACGAGCTGGACCTGATCCGGCGTGCGTCCGGCCCGGCGGGGTCACCGGCGTCGCAGCCGTACGACGAGGTGCTTGCGGAGCGGTGGCGGGAGCTGTGCCACCGGGGTGAGGAACGGCGGCGGGTCGTCGTGGACGTGATCGCCGGGACGAGTGCCGGCGGGCTGAACGGGTCGTTGCTGGCGACAGCGATCTCGAACGGGTCGACACTCGACCCCGACGGCGAGCACGGGCCCTGGCTGCGCCAGAAGTGGGTCGGGCTCGGGTCGCTCGAGGTCGGGAAGCTGGTCCCGTCGGTCGACAAGCCGAGCTCGGTGCTCGACGGCGAGTACTTCTTGGACGAGCTCGACGAGCTGATCAAGGGCGTCGCGGAGGCCGGCGAGTCGACTGCCGAGGAAGCGGTCACGCTCTTCGTCACCGCGTCCGGCCTCGGCGTTCAGCAGTTCGAGGCGACCGACGCGGCCGGGCAGTGCTTCGTCGTACCGGATCACCGCTATCTCTTCCGGTTCACCAGTGAGCAGACCGCGACGTACGACGGCCAGACCCGGACGTTCTCGGTCGCGGACAAGAACGAGCTGACCAACATCAAGTTGCTTGCCCTCGCCGCCCGGGCCTCCGCGTCGTTCCCGGCCGCGTTCGCGCCGGTCCAGGAGACGCCCAAGCTGGCCGGCTCGCCGCCGCGGTTGCAGCCCAAGATGGCCGAGTCCGGCGCCTGGCTGGTGGACGGCGGCGTGCTGGACAACGCGCCGTTCGGGCCGGTCCTGGACGTCGTCGCCCGGCGGCCGGTCGGTGGCCGTGCGAGTCGCTACGTGCTGTACGTCGTACCGTCCGCAGGCGTCGGCCATGCGGCGACCGAGCTGGTCGGCACTGACGCGCCAAGCTGGCGGAAGGCGGCGTTGTCGGCCGTACAGTTTCCGCGCGAGGTGGACTTCCGGTCCGACGTCGAGCAGCTCGAGCGGCTGCTCCTGGAGGCGGACGCGTCCTGGTCGGACACCCAGCGGCTGTTCGACCGTTGCATGGAGCAACCAGCCGAGCGGGACCGGCTGCGGGAGGCGGCCAAGGCCCTGCAGCCGACGTACTCGCGGGGCCGGGCGGCCGGCGAGGTGTGGGAGGCGGTGACGATCGCGAGTCAGGACCAGAGCACGGTGCTGGACGCCGCGACCGCGCTGTCGGAGCAGGACATCGACGAGATCCTGGCGACCGAGCACCCCTGGGTCCCGGATCCGGACGGCTCGACGAAGCCGTTGCACACCGATGCCGAGGGTAGGCCGAGCTGGCTGTGGGGGACCGGGGCGGCCGAGCGCGTCGTACGGCTGGTGCTGCGCTCGTTGCGGACGAAGCTGGACAGCGCCGACGTGCCGCAGCAGGAGGAGTTGGAGCATCGGCTGCAGGCGACGAGCGACTGCCTGCTGAAGACGCAGGCGGTCCGGGATGCGCTGTCGGGACAGCTGGCGAACGCCGAGCTGGAGCTGAAGCTGCCCGGTGGCGCCGAGACGGTCGCGGTCGCGCTGAGCGACATGTTCGAGGACCTGCAGGTGCAGCGGGCGCTTGGGGAGGCGTTCGCCGATCTGGTCGTCGCAGTCGGCTGGGAACTGGTCGAGACCGCGCTCGAGGTGGAGATCGTGTCGCGGTGTACGTCGGCCCGGACGCCGCAGCAGCGCAGTGCGCCGTTCCAGTTCGTCCGGCTCGGACCTGACATCCCGCTGACCCTGCTGGACGATCTGCAGGAAGGATCGGTGGCGAACCTGCTCAAGGACCGGATCCTCTACGGCACCCAGGTCGGGCACTTCGGTGCCTTCGGTGCTGCGGATTGGCGGCGCTGGGACTGGCTGATGGGCCGGCTGCACTGCGTCGCGCACCTCGGCGCCCTGCTCGGCGCCGATCCGGACTGGATCCGCGAGACCCAGCAGCAGGTGTTGCTGGCCGAGGACTGGAAGGTCGAGAAGGTCGCCGAGCGGGTGCAGCGGCTGGCCGACGACTTCCGCGACGCGACCGTGCTGTCCGCGCTCACCACGATGCGCGACGAGCTGAACCAGTCCGCCGAGGGACGGGCGACCACGAAGGGTCTGGCGGACCGGATGGTCCAGGTCTCAGTCGCGCTCGGCGACCAGCCGAGCAGCTGGGTCAAGGCCATGGCCGACCGCAAGCACCAGCCGAAGTCCTGGCTGCTGGGGGCCGCGCGATGGTTCACCGAGCCGGCGCGGACCACGCTGTGGGAGCGGCTGATCCGCAATCCCAAGCTGACGCCGGCCAAGCAGCCGCTGCTCTTCCAACGGTGGTTGCCGCTGGCAGCCATCGGGCTGAGCATCGCCCTCTTGGTCGTCGCAGGCCTCGTCGACGTGGCCGCCGTACGCATCATCGCGGCTCTGCTCGCCGGGCTCGTCCTGGCAGCGGGTACGGCGCTCGGCGTCGTGACCTGGTACGTCGGACGGGTCCGCAACCGGATCCAGAGGTGGATCGCGGCGAAGATCCCGAAGATCAGTCCAGAGTCACGAAGTCGATGAGCTCCTCGACCCGGCCGAGGAGGGCCGGGTCGAGATCGGCGTAGCTGTTCACCTTGGACAGGATGTGCTTCCAGGCCGCGGCCACGTCGGCCTGGTCGGTCGCGGGCCAGCCGAACGCCTGCAGCACACCCTTCTTCCAGTCCTGCCCGTGCGGGATCTTCGGCCAGGCCTTGATCCCGACCGAGGACGGCTTGACCGCCTCCCAGATGTCGATGAACGGGTGCCCGACGACGAGGACGTGCCTGTTCGTCACCTGCGCGGCGATCTTCGACTCCTTGGAGCCTTCGACCAGGTGGTCGACGAGGACGCCGAGCCGGCGGCCGGGACCGGGCTGGAAACGGTTGACGATCCCGGGCAGGTCGTCGACGCCTTCGAGGTACTCGACCACGACGCCCTCGATCCGCAGGTCGTCACCCCACACCCGCTCGACCAGTTCGGCGTCGTGCCGGCCCTCGACGTAGATCCGGCTGGCCCGCGCCACCTTCGCCCGGACGTTGTCGACGGCCACCGAGCCGGACGCCGTCCGGGTCTTCTTCGCCGGTCCGGCCTTCTTCGGCGCCTTCAGACTGACCGGCTTGCCGTCCAGCCAGAAGCCGGGCCCGAGCGGGTAGGTCCTGATCTTGCCGAACCGGTCCTCGAGGTCGACCACGCCGTGCTCCCAGCGCACGACCGCCCCGACGAACCCCGAGCTCGGCTCCTCGACGACCATCCCCTTCTCGAGCTCCACCTCGACGGTCCGCCCGTTCTTGGGCTTCCGCCAGTCTCCAGCCAGCACGTCGTTCCCATACCGATCAGCCACCGGACAACCGTATGTCGTACGCCCCGCCTGACAGCTCAGCCACACACCACGCGCGGGCTTTCGGGGGGTGAGAGTTCGTTTGGTGGGGCGGCTCCGGGGTGCGGGTTTGCGGGTCAGCCGGTGTCGTGGCGCAGCTCCGGGGTGCGGGTGTGCGGCGGGGTAGGGCCAGTGTGGTGGCGCGGCTCCGGGCTGCGGGTGTGCGGGGTTAGCCAGTGGCGCGGCTCCGGTGTGCGGGTGTGCGGGGTTGTGTGGTGGCGGGGCTCCGGTGTGCGGGTGTGTGCGGCGGGTGTAGAGCCGAGCGGCACCGGCTGCCGATCGGCCGCCAGTGTGGGGGCGCGGCTCCGGGCTGCTTGATCGTGCTAGTCGTGGTGGTGTGCGTCAAGGGCGCCTTCGGCGTCCGCTGCGCGGATCTTCGACCCATGACCCACACCA